>JAIEQT010000180.1 GCA_019747455.1 Chitinophagaceae bacterium
ACCCTACGAACCAATATCAACATTACGGTTAAAGACCGAAGCGGACTAGGTATAAAAAAATTAAAAACCCGTTTTACACTTACTCCTCAAATTATGGAGCTTGCCGATCTCGACTTACAAACAAATAAAAGTAGATTGGGGAATTACTATGCCATGAAATATACCGACTTTAAAAACGACTTTAATGATTATATCAATAAAGTGGTTATGGAAGCCCGGTTTACAAATACCAAAGTACATAGTGATGATATAGCTTTTTTTACAAGTGAATTGAAAAATTGGAAAAGAGAAGCCTTACTAACCGGTAATTTTTTAGGCACTGTTGCCAATTTTAAAGTAACCGGATTAAACGCTCAAATTGGCGCCACTACCACTGCCAGTGGCACACTAACTATGAAGGGCTTGCCAGATATTGATAAAACAAAAATCAGTTTTACGAATGGCACATTAGCTACAAATACTTTCGATCTGAGCCTATTTGCACCATCCCTTCTTCAGGTTACACAACCTAACTTAACTGCGTTAGGTATGATCCTTTATAAAGGTGATTTTAATGGCACTATAAACGATTTTACTACTTCAGGAAATCTATCAACTAAACTGGGAGGTTTAAAAGCAAATCTCTCTATGCGTTTGCCAACAAAGGGTGAGCCGAGTTATTCCGGATCACTCGAAACCAATCGTTTCAACATTGGTAAATTTTTGGATATACCATCCATGGGATTAGTTGATTTTAAAGGAAAACTATCAGGGAGTAGTTTTGACTTTTCTAAATTAAAAACAAAGATAGAAGGTGAAATAAGATCTCTTGACTATAATGATTATACGTATAAGAGCATAGAAGCAAATGGCACTATTCAGAAAAAGTACTTTAAAGGATCACTTGAAGTGGGTGACCCTAATTTAGCTTTTACAAGTGATGTGGAGGTAGACTTCAGTAAGGAACAACCGCTGTTTAATATTGTAGGTGATTTAGCCAAAGCGAATTTACACGTACTTAATTTTCTAAAAGATTCCATTCAGTTAGCCGGTTTAATAGACGTAAATTTTACAGGTAGAGATATTGATAACTTTGTTGGCTCAGCAAAATTTCTGAATGCAGTTATTAGTAATCCAAACACAAAGCTTCGCTTTGATTCCTTAAACCTAAACTCAATTATTAAAAATAATATCAAGTTTTTACATATTGGTAGTAATGATTTTAATGCAAGCTTAACTGGTAAATTCAATATTCAAAGCCTACCTGCCAGCTTTGAAGCATTTTTACATAACTATTACCCCAGCTATATACCCCAACCGAAAAAAACTCCGGAAAACCAGCAATTCCAATTTGAAGTTAATACAGGATATGTAGAGCCGTATATCAAGTTATTTACAAGAAGGTTTTCCGGATTTAATGATCTATCCCTCAGGGGTTTGATAGATACAAAAAATAATGCGCTGGTTATTGACGGAAATCTACCATATGCCAAATTCGATCAATATACCGTTACAGGTGTTAGCCTACAAGGTGCAGGGAACTTAGATTCCTTAAAACTTATTTCACAAATTCAAAATTTCGAACTAGGTGATAGCACAAAGTTTCCGAACTCAACTATTAACATAAGATCAAAAAAAGATCACTCCGTAGTTCAAATCAAAACCAGTGCTTCCAATACTTTGAACGAAGCACTCTTATATGCAGATGTATATACGTTAGAAGATGGTGCCAGAATACAATTCAGGCCATCTTCTTTTGTACTAAATGAAAAAGAATGGTCGATAGAAAAAGCTGGGGAAATTATTATCAGAAAAAATTTATTGCATGCACAAAACGTGAAATTCACACAAGGATTTCAAGAATTAACAGTTGAAACAGAGGAAGAAGATGGAGGCAATACAAATAATTTAGTGTTGCGATTAAAAAATATAATCATCGGAGACGTAACGTCCTTATTCTTGAAAAAAGAACGCCTGGAAGGACTGGCATCTGGCACTATTCGGCTTAATAATTTCTTTGGAGATTTTACTGCTGAGGCCGATTTAAAAGCAGAACAATTTAGAATAGATAAGGATTCCATTGGTTTAGTAAATATCAAAGCTGGATACAATAACAAAACCGGCAAGATACCCTTCAATATAGAATCTCCTAATCAAGGATATAATTTCACCGCAAAAGGATCTTACAATATTAAAGACTCAACCGGCAATGCATTGAGTACAGATATAGATCTTAAAAAGTCACAAATCAATATTATTGATCGCTTTTTATCGGATCTATTTACCAATATATCGGGAGAAGCAACCGGCAATCTTTCTATTAGTGGCGATATCAATGCGCCAACATTAAAAGGGAATATCAAACTCGTTAAAGCAGGTATGAAGGTTAATTATACCCAGGTATACTATACTATTGATTCAGCAGAAATAAAATTTGAAGACGACGGTATAAACCTTGGGAAGTTTACTATTAAAGATGCGTTGGGTAATACAGGTACTGTGCAGGGAAAACTGTATGAGAAAGGTTTTACAAATATGGTTTTTGACTTCGATTTAAATACCCCCAAATTATTATTAATAGATACCAAAGCAAAAGATAACGCACAGTTCTATGGACGTGCCATCGGTAAAGCGAACTTAAGTTTTAAAGGTCCGGAAACAGGTTGTAAAATGAGTATTGTTGCAGAAGCAAACGATAGCTCACATATTTATATTCCTAATACCGATAGTAAAGAAAGCGCAGCAGCTGATTTTATTGTTTTCAAACAATATGGTACTGAAATGGAAGCTGCCACTAATAAATCTAATTTTAATTTATCCGTCGACCTGGATGTTACGGCTAATAATAAAGTGATGATTGATGTGATTTTAGATGAACTAACGGGTGATATTATTAAAGCAACTGGTAATGGCCGATTGCGTATAACTGCAGGAACCAGTGAGCCGCTCACCATAAAAGGTAAGTACAATATCGAACGAGGAAGCTACGATTTTAACTTTCAATCGATACTAAAAAAACCTTTTGAACTATTGCCAAATGCGGGTAATTATATAGAGTGGGATGGCGACCCCTTTAAGGCCCAACTTCATATTGACGCACAATACACAGCAGAAAGAGTATCATTATCAGATTTAGTTGGTAATAACGTATTTAGTGGAACCGTAAAAGGCTATAGAGGAGATGTTTATGTGGTAGCCGTTTTAAGGAATCAATTAAGTAAACCGGATATTAAATTTAAGATCGACTTCCCACAAGGAAGCCCTATAAAAAATGATAATGAATTCAATGCTTTCTTAGGTAGAATAGAAAGAGATGAGAATGAAATGTTGAAACAAGTGTCATTTTTAATAGTATTTAATTCTTTCGCTCCAACGGGTGGACAAACAACTGCAAGTACCAATAATGGCCCGAACCCCTACTCTCTTGAAACTTTAGGCCTAAACACCCTTTCAGGCGCATTAGCAAGTGGCATTAACAGAATGATCTCAGGGTTCTTGTATAAGGTATTTAAAGACCCTAGTCTAAAATTCGACTTAGGGGCATCATTATACAGCAGTTCAAGCATTTTTGGTTCTGATGGTAGTAGTTTACAGGCTAACAGTAATAGGCTCGATAGATCTAGAGTAAATTTTAAAGTAGGAAAGTCTTTTCTAAAGAATAACGTAATCGTGACGTTTGGTGGCGATTTTGATTTTAATTTGGGAGCCAGCTCTTCTGTACAAAGCGGTAACTTCCAATGGCTACCCGATTTAAATATTGAAATCATTCTTACACAAGATCGTAAGTTACGTGCCATTATCTTCAACAAAAATAGTCTGGATATAAGTGGTGCCAACTTCGGCAGGCGTAACCGCCAAGGTGTAAGTATATCATATCGTAAAGATTATGAAAAACTATTTGGCACAAGAGAAAAAGAAATAACAGTAGAAATCCCCCCTAAATAATTATTGCTATACCTGATACCCTTATCCCCTATATCCTCTCATCCTATACACGTAAAAATATCTTACAACAGCACCACTTCTTATCTGATCAATGATAATAGGTTTTTCAACCTCCCGAAACCACTTACTATATGCTTCCAATACATCAACCGGTAAATTAGAGGGAACTATTAAGTAAGCATCTTGATTAGTGTTTAGTTTCGGACGGTCTTTATTCAACCAAACAAATTGATGTAAATCGGTTAATTCACCCATACCGATCACGTTCATCTTTAATGGTCTGGCTACATAAAATTCAATATGTGCTCCGGGAAACCATTTGTTGGTTATAATCGGGGTATTCGGTGTCATTATTTTTTCATCAATATCTTTTTTATGTAAAGAATCAAAAGATATAGAAAAATCTTTCCAACCGCTTAGATCCAATGTAGGACAGTATTCGCCGTAGTTTTCTTTTGCCTGACTCCCAAAATTTCTTGGAGCAAGTTTTACTAAAGCAGTAGCAGCAATCAATGCAGAAATGATAAACCCAAAAGCTATCCCAATACTAATCGGCATAAGCCTTTTTGTATTTTTATCGAGCCATAAAGCTGCTAAAAAAAATAAAGGAATAAATGCGGGTCCACTCCAATGAGGTAGCGTAGGATTTCGCAAAGCAACTCCCCAAAATACGAATAACATAGGGATACTCATGCTGAATATCCATACCTTAATCCGGCTTTGTCGAAACCGAAGACTCCCACGTAAAAAACTAATAATGGCAATAATTATTAGTACATATACAATAGGATTTTGATAAGCAAGCTCTCCTAATAATTCTCTCCCGAAAGATTCAATATCTAATCCACTATGTGTTACTCTACCCGAATGAAACTTGTAAGTAATAAAATCGTTTTGGATATTCCAATATAAAACAGGCAAAAGGCATAATAAACTAAGAATACCTGCTACATATACTCTTGGATTCTGTAACCAATCTCTTCGTTTTATAAGAATAAATAAACCAAACCCAACCCATAAAAACAATCCATGTACTTTACATAGAGCAGCCAACCCGATAAGTAAACCTAGTACCAGCCATGTACTCCAGCTATTCACTTCATTTCTTTTTTGTATGATATACACCATCACATATAAAGCCGCAGTATAAAAAGGCATTTGAGGAGAATCGGGTAAAATGAAAAAGCCTGCAATAAATGTAGTGTATATAGAAGCTGTATATAGTAAAGCGGAATACCACCCCACTCGTTCGTTACTTATCAGTTTGCCTGTTTTAAAAATAAACCAAGTACTTATAGCCGCGCATAACACACTACCCAATCGAATAGATAGCTCAGATACCCAGTTCAAATTAAAAGTAGTAAATCGTATAAGCAACCCTACCATAGGTGGGTGGTCGAAGTAATTCCAATCAGGTCGTATGGCGTAAGTCCAATAGTAAACTTCATCATTACCTAACTCCAGAAAAGGGCTTACAGCCAGTTTTATGCAGGCAGCAATAATGATTAGTAAAACTGTTTTACGCGTATAGGTATTTGTTAAAGCCATCTTAAAGTGTAAAATTAGCCAAAAAAAGATGCAGTTGCCTGTAAGTGGTAGATGCTGATTAACGTATGTATCAAAAATCAAACCAATGAATACAATAAGGTTACTCACTGCAGCACTTTTAATCTCTACAGGATTGCTCGCACAGCAAAAAAGAACTACTTCGCTACTCGATCTTGGCGTTGGCGTTGGAAATAATCAGCAATTAGTGTCCGCTTCCTGGGTTCATTATTGGGGCATTGGGAAAAAACAGAACTTTAAGTTAGGTGTTGGGGCTCGTTTCAATAGTTCATTGGCAACAGATAAATATTACGAAACTGCTGATGCAAGATTAACAAGCGGTAAAACCGGCCCCGGTGTTTTATTCGCTGAAAACATACCTGCTAATATCGATAGTTTTTTTGTTGGCAAGCCACAAATAAATGCACTCAATATATCATTCAATAGCGAATATCAATTTTCTCCTAAATGGAGTGCCGGTATTAATATCGATGTAATTGGCTTTAGTTTTGGAGCACAAAAAACAGGTATTTATATCCATAATGGTTCTACTAGTTTAGTACAAGCCAAACCAACAGCTTTCGATCTTTTACTGGTGAGTGATAATGATTTAGGCAGTTTAAACAGCGAGTTTTTCATAAGATATAAGGTTGATAAAAAATGGAGTATCCGCGCCGGCACTTCATTCCTTTTCAATGAGTATAGAACAAATACAAAGGTTCAAGTACAGAACGGTATAGAGAACGACAGATTCCGACATAAGTCGTTGTATGGATTAATAGCCCTTTCCTATCATTTTTAAATTATTGATATGCACGCAATTAAGTTCAACTTTAGTTTACTTAAAATACTGATCGGAATTACGATCAGTACATTAACCTTGTCATGCCAAAAAGATACAGCAGTTACAACCGAAAATATTAGTAGCAGTGCTCCTGCACGAGATACTATATTGATCAATACAGCATTACAAATGGGTGTATTCGTTAACGGCGTACATACAACTTCAGGCAATGTACTTTGGTTAAGAACATCTGGAAAAGATTCCTTGTATTTAACCAATTTCAAGACAGATGCGGGACCAGATCTAAAAGTGTATTTATCAACAGATAGCAGAGCAAGCAGTTTTGTAAACCTGGGTGATCTTAAAGCCTTTACCGGTAATCAATATTACCCGATTCCGGCAGGTAAAGAACCCACTGATTATAAATATGTGCTAATTTGGTGTCAACGATATAGTGTATTATTTGGTAGCGCAGAACTCAAATAAAATGAAAAACAAACTACTATTATTTTTTTTAACGCTAGTTTACTTCCAAGCTATAGATGCGCAATCTGCAGTAACTTTTAGTATTAATAATTTTGGTATTGCTACAAAAGGAACCTTAGGCGATTTAAAAACCAAAATTAGCTGGAATCCGCAAAACCTTGCTGCATCTAGCTTACAAGCTACCGTATCTACCGCTACTATCAATACCGGTATTCAGGCTAGAGACAATCATTTGAAGAAATCCAGCTATTTTGACGTTGCTAATTTTCCAACTATTTCCATGGCGAGTACAGTCATTAAGCAACAAGCCGAGAATATATATTTGTTTGAAAGAGTACTTACTATTAAAGGCAAGAGCGAAAAAATACAATTTCCTTTTACTGTAAAAAAAATCGAAACCGGTAATTTGTTTGAAGGTAGTTTCGAGATTAATCGCCGCGATTTTAATGTGGGTGGAAGTAGTTTATCTTTATCTGATAAAGTACGGGTGCAACTAAGAGTAAGTTATTGAGTTACTAAGTTATTAGGTTATTGAGTAGGTCACCCTGAGCGGAGTCGAAGCCTACTTCTTACTTAACAAGTACTCAATGGCTAACTCATACCCCTTCAATCCCAAGCCGAAAATGCTACCGGCACATGTAGCACTTACATGCGAAAATTTACGAAAATCTTCTCGGGCATGTACATTGCTGATATGTACTTCCACCACCGGGGCTTTAACCGCGGCTATTGCGTCGCCAATAGCTACCGAAGTGTGCGTATAAGCAGCCGGATTCAACACAATGCCATCGGAATTAAAACCATATTCTTGGAAAAAATTATTTACTCTATAACATAGTGAAACATAAGATGTTCTCGCAAAAAAATA
>JAIEQT010000435.1 GCA_019747455.1 Chitinophagaceae bacterium
GTATCTCTTAGTCGCTCAACGCTTGTTCAAAATCACTCAGTAAGTCTGCTATATTCTCAATTCCTACACTAATTCTTATTAATCCATCTGTTATATCGTAAGCCAGTCTTTCTTCTTTTGTAAGTCCTTTATGACTCATACTGGCAGGGTGCGAAACCAGTGTGTCGGGTGTACCGAATGAAATAGCTTTTACAGCAACTTGTAAACGATCTACAAATGCTTGTCCGGCAGCTAAGCCCCCTTTTAATTCAACACTCATTAGCGCACCGGCATGTTTCATTTGTTTTATAGCAATAGCATAATCGGGGTGAGAAGATAAACCACAATAATTTACTTTTTCAATGGCAGGATGTTGCGCAAAAAAGTTAGCTATCCCTAAAGCATTATGGCAATGGCGCTCCATACGAAGCTCCAATGTTTTTAAACCCTGTGTAAGTAAGAAAGCATCGAAAGGGTTACTATTACCACCTAATAGTACATGCCATTTCCAGATAGATCCATTCATTTTTTCAATATCTTTTCCTAATAGGATCCCTCCGATAGCCGTTCCATGTCCGTTTAAAAATTTAGTAGTGGAATGCATCACAAAATCGGCTCCCAGTGCAAAGGGTTGTTGTAGGTAAGGCGTAGCGGCTGTATTATCAACGGATACCAGTTTGCCGAATTTTTTAGCTATCAGTGAAACTGCTTCTATATCAATACAACGTAAGGTAGGATTGGATGGGGTTTCAATATGAATCAGTTGGATATGTTTATAGGTAGTAAGTGTATTTTCTAATAACGCCAAATCATGTAGATCTATGATGATGGGTTGAATACCTGTATGCTCCAGCACTTTATGTAAAAGCTCATGTGTTCCGCCGTATAGTGCTTTATGTGAAAGTACTGCATCACCTGCTTTTAAGTTGCCTAAGAATAGGGTGGTAAGCGCTGCTTGTCCACTCGCATGTAATAATGCTTTTACTTTCAGTGGTGAGCCATCGGTATTGGTAACACCAAATGTTTCTAATGCTGCGATCGTATTTTCTGCCGCTGTAAAAGAGGGGTTACCCCATCGGCTATAAATACGTGTTTTATCAGCCCCGGCAAAACGTTCACTGCCCTCTTCAGCGGTATCAAATGTAAAAGTAGAGCTTGCATATATAGGCACATGATGCGCATGATCGGCATGATCATGACCTGCTGCATGAATAGCAGTAGTGCCAATACCGTATAGTTTCCTTGCTTTCATTATAGTATGAAGATAGGAAGAAGAATCAATACCCCCACTTCACCCAGGTAGCGCCCCAGGTAAAGCCGCCGCCAAATGCGGCTAGAATAATATTGTCTCCTTTTTTAAGTTGATTTTGCCATTCCCATAAACACAATGGAATAGTAGCTGCTGTTGTATTTCCGTATCTGTTAATATTAATCATTACTTTTTCTTTTGGTAAGCCCATTCGGTTTGCGGTGGCATCAATGATGCGTAAGTTAGCTTGATGCGGCACAAGCCAGGCAATATCATCTCCCGTTAAATTATTTCGCTCCAGCAATTCAGCACTAACATCGGCCATACCTTTTACCGCGAATTTGAAAACGGCTTGTCCTTCCTGGTAAGCAAAATGTTCCTTTGCTAAAACCGTTTCTACGGTTGCCGGTTTTACAGAACCACCCGCTTTCATGTGTAGATATTGTCGGCCACTGCCATCACTTTTTAATATGCTGTCTTTAATACCAATATCTTCCGTGGTAGGTTCCAATAAAACGGCTCCGGCGCCATCTCCAAAAATGATACAGGTAGCACGATCGGTATAGTCGATAATGGCACTCATTTTATCTACACCTACCACAATTACTTTTTTAAATCTGCCACTTTCAATATACATAGCGCCGGTAGTCAGTGCATATAAAAATCCACTACACGCAGCGCTCATATCATAGCCCCAGGCATTGGTGGCCCCAATTTTATCGGCGATAATATTAGCTGTTGCCGGGAATACCATATCGGGCGTTACGGTAGCACAAATAATACAATCGATATCTGTTGCAGCCATTCCTTTTCTACGTAAAATTTCTTCAATGGCAGGAACAGCCATATCGCTACTGCCTTTGCCGGGTTCTCTTAAAATTCTTCTTTCTTCAATACCTGTTCTGGTACGTATCCATTCGTCGTTGGTATCAACCATTTTTTCTAAATCAAAATTGGTGAGTTTGGTTTCCGGAACATATCCGCCTACGGCGGTAATAGCAGCATTCAATTTTTGCATGAGATCAATAATTATAAGTATCTAAAAATTCTTTAGGGGTTTGAACTAAAACGGCCGACTTTTTAAAATGCTTTAGGTCGCGCGTAATTAAGCTAGTAAGATTTTTTATGTGGAGCGCACACTCATGTTGTATGGCATCTTCAAAATCAGGAATATCACTTTGTATAGCGTTCCGGATAATTTGCTCATTTACTTCGATAACTTTTGTAAGATTGAAAAGATCATTTAGTCTTAACCGAGCATTTGTTTTACCAAGTTGCTTTTCCAAGAAGTATCCAATTTGTCCATAGCTAAGTGCAGAAATATGTATCGTTAATTTCTTTTCAGCACTCAATTGAAAAATTTCTAAGGCGTTCTTATCAAAAGGAGATCTGGCCGTTAAGAAATCAAGAATAATATTGGTATCTAGAAAAATTTGCATGGTGCTTAAGCATATTTATTTAAAATATGAGCAGCATAATCATCCTTGCCCGTTGCCAGTTCACTTTCTTTGATGCAACCATGCAATCTTTTTAAGACGGGTGATAAAGTGCGTTCGGTAGATTTTTTTGAATCTTTCTTCAACCCCCTTAAATAACCTTCAATTAATTTAGATAAACTTTTACCTGATTCGCGTGCATACTCCTTTGCCTCTGCCACCACTTTTTCATCAATGGATAATGTTAACTTGGTAGACATACGTATCTTTTTTTTGTAAAGATACGTATTCCGTAGTTTATCCTTAATTTTAAACCATGATTGGATTTTTAAGAGGACAATTTGCCGCTAAAACCCCCGCCCGGGTTATTATGGACGTGAATGGCGTAGGCTATGAAGTAAATATTAGCTTACATACTTATTCAGCCATAGCCAATTTGGAGGGTGGACAGCTTTTTACGTACCTACACATTACCGAAAATGCGCAGAGTCTTTTTGGCTTTGCCGATATATCAGAAAAAGAGCTTTTTTTACATTTAATCAGTGTTTCGGGGGTAGGTGCTTCTACAGCCCGTATGATGCTTTCAGGAATGCATCCGGATGAAATCGTGAAAGCCATTGTACAAGGCAACACCAAACAATTAGAAGGTATCAAAGGAATAGGTAAAAAATCGGCCGAACGCCTTATTGTTGAACTAAGGGATAAATTGGCAAAAGTTACAGAATCTACCATCTTACCGGGATTTACAGCCGGAACGGTGAATACAGATGCCATAAATGCCTTAATTTCATTAGGAATTGGGAAAGCCATGGCCGAACAAGGTGTTAAAAAAGCGACAGCTGTATTACCTTTATCAGCCACTGTAGAAGATATTATAAAACATGCACTCAAAAACTTATAGCCCCTGATCTGATCTATACTTAACCAAGCAAGCTTTTTTTGAAAGCACACTGCCATTATTTATTTCTTATTCTACTTTTTACACTCGCCACTGCTGAGGCACAAGAGCGGCGTGATAGCTTGCGCTTTCCCATAAATGATAGACGCGGAGATATTTTTTCAAGTAATAGTAAAAATCCTTTCGATCTTAGAGATACCTCACTGATTAAACAAAAGATCGAATACGATCCCAAAACAAAGAGCTATTATGTAGTAGAGAAAATTGGTAATAGTTTCTATCGCAAACCTGTTTCTATTTCTTTTGAAGAATTTCAACGCTTACAAGCGCAGCGAGCAGAAACAGATTATTTTAAAAAAAGAGCAGAGGCTTTAACGCAGTTAAATAAAAAAACAGCCAGGCCACCGATGCGCGCCTACGACAAATTATTTGATCGCATATTCGGCTTAACAGGTAATAATTTAAAAGTAGATATTCGTCCGAGTGGTGAAGTGAATATTTTAGCAGGTTATCAAGGACAGAATATTAAAAATCCAACACTACCTGAAAGGGCAAGAAGAAATGGCGGCTTCGATTTTGATATGAATGCCAATTTGAATCTGAATGCCAATATTGGTGATAAACTTCGTTTTCCGATTAATTATAATACGCTCACCAACTTAGGTTTTGATAATCAGCTAAAACTCGATTATAAGGGTATGGATGATGAAATTATCAAGAGCATTGAAGCAGGGAATATTTCATTTCAGTCGCGTGGTACCTTATTGCCTAGTACACAAAATTTATTTGGGGTAAAAACACAATTACAATTCGGGAAAGTATTTGTAACCGGTGCTATTGCTAACCAACGTTCTGCCAGACAAACGGTTTCTCTGCAAGGAGGTGCCGCTGCTCAGTCTTTTCAAAAAAGATTAGATGACTATGAAGAGAATCGACATTTTTTATTAGGTAATTATTTCAGAGCCAACTTTAATAAAACTATGCGCAATTTGCCGGTGGTAAACTCGCAAGTACAAATTCAACGTATGGAAGTGTGGGTTACGAACAAAACCGGTGCTACCACTGATGCCAGAGATATTGTTGGTTTTATGGATATAGGCGAGAGCCAGCCATTCAACCCCATTATTCAATCTAATAACAGCGGAGAGCTGCCTGCCAATAATGCCAATAATCTATACGCTTCATTAGCCAATGACCCCAATGCCCGAAACCCTGCATTGATCAATAGTATTTTAAATGGCAGAGGATTAAGGCCGGTAGATGATTATGAAAAAACTTTTGCTCGTAAGTTAAGTACGAATGAATATTATTTTAATCCGCAAGCGGGTTTTTTATCAGTAAATACACAATTACAGGCCGATGAAGTATTAGCTGTAGCATTTCAATACACGTATAATGGAAAAGTATTTCAAGTTGGTGAGTTCTCGCAAGATGTAGCACTCGACTCTTCCAAAGGCGTTCAGAAAGTTTTGTTTTTGAAATTATTGAAAGCCACTTCGCAACGGGTTAATTTGCCTATTTGGGGTTGGATGATGAAGAATGTATACTCATTAGATGTTTTCGGGGGTATATCGAGAGATGATTTTAAATTGAATGTTTTATATGAGGAACCCAGCGGGGGTTTAAAAAGATTTTTGCCGGAAACCAATCAGGCTGCTAACGGGCAACCACTATTGCGCATCTTAAACTTAGATCGGTTAAATAATAGAAACGATCCGCAACCCGATGGAGTATTCGACTACATTGAAGGATTTACTATTCTACCTCAAACAGGTAGGATCGTATTTCCGGTGCTGGAACCTTTTGGTAGAGATCTGGATTCACTGGCTTTTACAGGATTACCCACTGCTACAAAAGAAAAATATTTATACAAGCAACTGTACGATTCTATCAAAGCTATCGCTCAAACCTTCGCTAATGTTAACCGATTTATTATGCAGGGGCAGGTAAGAAGCACAGGCGGCGGGTCAGAAATTTATTTGAATACATTTAATATTCCGCAAGGATCGGTGTCTGTAACAGCGGGCGGACAAATACTGCGCGAAGGTTCGGATTATGTGGTAGACTATAATTTAGGGACAGTGAAAATTTTGAATCAAGGTATTTTGAGTTCGAATGTTCCGGTGAAGGTTTCTTTTGAAAATAATATTGGCTTTGGGGTACAACAACGTGGCTTCGCTGCATTGCGGGTAGATTATTTAGCTAGTAAGAAACTTACATTAGGTGCTGCTGTTATGCGGTTAGGAGAAAGACCGTTCTTTACTAAAATGGGTTATGGCGACGATCCTATTCGAAACACCATGTATGGTTTTGATTTCAATTACAAATCGGAATTACCCTCTCTTACCCGTTTGTTGAATAAATTACCTTTCTATGCTACTAAGGCAAAATCTTCAATCAATGCTTATGGAGAAGCTGCCTATTTAAAACCGGGTCACCCACCTCAAATAGGTAAAGCAGAACAAGGATTAATTTATATTGATGATTTTGAAGGAACAAGAGCTACCATTGATCTGCGTTTCCCCTTTGTATCATGGGCCTTAGCGTCTACACCACAAGGTGTTGCTAAATTTCCTGAAGCAACGCTTACAGATTCTATTGATTATAATAGAAATCGGGCAAAGATGGCTTGGTATAATATTGAACCAAACCTGCAAGACAAGAATAGTCCGAATAATCCGTTACGCAGAAATCTTGCCGAACTAAGTGATCCGCGAGTACGACAGGTATTTACCAATGAATTATTTCCGCAACGAACCACCAATATCACTGATGTACAAACAGCCACATTTGATTTGGCTTTTTATCCGAGAGAAAAAGGCCCGTATAATTTTGAAACCAATCCTTCGCAGATAAATGCTACAGGTCGTTTAAGTAACCCTACTGCCAGATGGGGAGGTATTATGCGTGCCATTGATCAAACCGATTTTGAAACTAATAATATTGAGTTTGTAGAATTCTGGATGCAGAATCCTTTTATCATGACGCCCGGAAGTGCGGGAGGTAAAATGGTGTTGAACTTCGGAAATATTAGTGAAGATATTCTGAAAGATGGTAAAAGATTTTATGAAAACGGAATGAATACTCCCAATATCCCTACGTCGGTTGATAGCACGAATACATGGGGTAAAACACCTGTGAATCCCATTCAAATTACACAAGCATTTAGTAACGATCCGAACGACCGTATTTTTCAGGATGCTGGATTTGATGGGATTGATGATGAAGCCGAACGAAGAAAAAAAGAGTATATCCTAAGAAGATTAGCGAATAATTTCGGTCCGGGTTCGATTGTATACCAAAATGCATTGAATGATCCGGCCAATGATAATTATCGCTGGTTTAGAGATGCATTCTATGATGCGCAAGGAACTGGTATTTTAGGCAGGTATAAAAACTTTAATAACCCGCAAGGTAATTCTCCTGTTGCTACTACCGGGGGACAATTTACTTCCGCTGCCACACTCTATCCTGATAATGAAGATCTGAATAGAGATAATACTTTGAACGAAACAGAAGCCTATTACGAATATGAGATTCCGCTGAAACCCGGTATGGATGTAGGTTTAACTCCTTATATCACGGATAAAAGAAGGGTAACAGTAAATTCAGCAGATGGCATTACCCGTACGGAAGATTGGTTTTTATTCCGTGTGCCTATTCGTGGTTATTCTCGAAAAGTGGGCAATATTCCCGATTTTAAATCTATTCGTTTTGTGCGGATGTATATGACGGATTTTGAAGATTCAGTAATAGTACGTTTGGCAAGATTTGATTTGGTAAGAAATCAATGGAGGCAGTTTATTTATAATGTAGATACTACAGGCTCTTATACACCCATCAATAATACCGGTGGTACCAGCTTTAACACATTGGCAGTAAACCTCGAAGAGAATAGTAGCCGGCAGCCGGTAAACTATTTGATACCACCGGGTATTGAGCGCGTACAAAGTTTAAGCAATAACGGCGTTAATATTTTGCAGAATGAGCAATCACTCAGTATGCGTATCAACAACCTGCAGCCGGGTAATAGCAGGGCTGTTTTT
>JAIEQT010000475.1 GCA_019747455.1 Chitinophagaceae bacterium
TCTTCTTCATATTTTACGTTTTAAAGTTAACTATTTAGTCTACTTTCAAAACGTACTATTTTTGGGGGAGCTTACATATGCTTTGGCGTCGTATTTGGGAATGACAACTGAGTTTTTATCACGAATACGTAACAAGAGAGCTACAAAAAACAGTTGAACTACATCAACCATATTTATTGACATACTTCATTTTTTACTTTTAAGCATTGTTGGACTTTTACATTGTCAATAATGACAAGCAATATTTAAATAATAAGTAAAATGACAACATTACTAGAAAGGACTTTTGCCATTCCGACAAGAGAAGAAGTTTCTACCAGCAACCAAATTTTGTTCGACAATTTAAAAAAAGGGTTAGGGTTTGTGCCTAATTTATATGCCTACTTTGCCAAAAACGAAACCGCTTTGGGTGATTACCTTGCTCTACAAAACAGAAAAAGCACGCTAAGGGCAAAAGAGAGAGAAGTTATTAACTTAATAACTAGCCAAATTAATGGTTGTCTTTACTGTCAATCTGCTCATACCGTATTAAGCAAAATGAATGGCTTTACAGACGAACAGGTTTTAGAGATTCGGAGAGGCAATGCCAGTTTTGATAATAAGTTAGATGCGCTGGTAAAATTTACAGCTTCCGTAGTTATAAATCGTGGTAGAGCAAGTGATGAGCGTAAACAAGCCTTTTTTGCAGCGGGTTATGATGAAGCCAATATGATTGATGTGATTATTATTGTTGGTGATAAAATCATCAGCAATTATTTGCATAACTTAACAGATTTTCAAATAGACTTTCCCATTGCAGATACAATCTAGACTATCTTACTAAGTAATACTAGCGATTATAAGTACAATTAATAAATGTACTTCGATTCGCTAGTATTTGTTTTCTATCCCCTCCTAAAAGCCCATTTACCCATTTCCTTCCAGGTAACTTTTTTGCCGTACATTAAGATACCGGTACGATAAATTTTGCCGCTTAACCAGGTGGTGAGTAAGAAACCGCCGATAAGGCTGAGCATACTCGCGGCTAATTGCCAATAAGGAACAGTGCCGGGTACGCCATAGGCAATACGCGCCATCATCACCATGGGTGAGCTGAAGGGAATAATACTAGCCCAGGTAGCAATACCAGTATTAGGATCTTGCACGGCATTACTCATGATAATAAAAGAGAAGATGATAGGCATGGTAATAGGGAACATTAAACTTTGCGCATCTTGCGGGTCTTCATTTACTACACTACCTACTGCAGCGAATAAAGAAGCATAAAACAAATAGCCTCCAATAAAATAAAATATAAAGCATCCGATAATTACCGGCCAGTTAGCCATACTAACCGTATGTTGTATAGCATAAATCTTTTGAGCAGCTTCACCAGCTTTAACCATGCCTCCGGCAGGTATTTGTCCGTTATATTGTTGTAATGTATTAACCTGACTCATCACTTCCGGAGAAATGAATAATTGTGCCGCTGTCATGAGTCCGAATATGAGTAGTATCCACATAAAGAACTGGGTGAGCCCCACCGCACCGATACCAATAATTTTTCCAAGCATTAACTCAAACGGTTTTACGCTACTCACCATCACTTCGGCAATGCGATTTGTTTTTTCTTCCATTACACCGCGCATTACCATGGCACCATAGATAAACATAGTAATATAAATAAGCATACCACTACCAAAACCAATACCATATGATAATCCGGCACTGCTTTCCTGTACCGTTTCTCCTTTTTCCTCTAAGGCTTTCAACTCAGCAAATTTGGATTTCTCTTTAATAGAATCTAACTGGGAGCGATTGATACCGGCATCCTGTAACATCTTATCTTCTATGGCCTGGTTGATGCGACTGCTGATCACATCTTCCGTACCTAAGCCTATGCGTTTTTTAGAGCGTAGGATATAATTCACTTTATCGGTGCCTTCAAATTTTGGGATGATCAAAATATCGGTATAGCCCTTACTTAAATAATTAAGCGTATCTACGCCTTCCGGAAATTCGAAATTGATATCTGTAGCATTTTTTAAGTTGCCCTTGAAGAAACCATTCTGATCGATTACGGCAATCTTATGATTATCCTTTCCTTTAAGCGATAGAATAGTGGCACCTGCTATAAATACAACAAATAATAAAGGGGTAAGAATAGTAGTTAATAAGAAACGCTTGTTTTTTACCCTGCTGAAGTATTCGCGTTTTATGATGATGGATATTTTGTTCATTATTAAGTTATTGAGTTATTAGGTTATTAAGTTACTTGTCATTAGTCATTTGTCATTGGGAAGAAAAAATACTATTGACCATTAACTATTGACTTTTTCAAAGGCTCTTGTAGTTGCTGCTGTACCTTCAACCAAATCAATAAATATTTCATTGAGAGAAGGTAAAATTTCATTGAATGATTCAATACTGGTTTGTGGTATAAAATATTGCAATACATCATTAGAGCCCTTGCCCTCGTTGATTTTTACGATAAGTTCCTGATTCTTCTGTTCTACTACTTCAAAGGCGGTGGATGATATTGTAGCAGGCACTTCTTTCAGTCGGATACTGAATTTATTCTCTTTGAACTGTTGCTTCACTTCCGACACTGTTCCATCTAAAATTTTCTTTCCTAAGTTTACTAGAACAATGTGATCGCAAATTTCCTCAACCTGTTCCATTCTGTGCGTACTAAAAATTACCGTAGCACCTCTTTGTGCTAAGCCAAATATTTCATCTTTAATTAAATTCGCATTCAAAGGATCCAAACCGCTAAAAGGCTCATCAAGAATAATCAGTTTGGGTTCGTGTAATACAGTGGTAACAAATTGTAATTTCTGACTCATACCCTTACTCAAATCTTCCACTTTTTTATTCCACCAGCTCTCCATCTCCAATCGCTTGAACCAAAATTTTATTTTCTCCATGGCTTCCGTTTTGCTGAGCCCTTTTAATTGAGCCAGATACAAAGCCTGTTCACCGATTTTCATTTTTTTATACAGCCCTCTTTCTTCGGGCATGTATCCGATTTTAGTTACATCTTCCAAAGCATTAAAGTGCTTTCCATCGAACATAATATCTCCGCTATCCGGGAAAAAAATACCCGTGATCATACGAAGTAAAGTTGTTTTACCAGCACCATTCGGCCCTAAAAGGCCGAAAATGCTGCCTTTTTCAATGGAGAAACTAATATCATCTACCGCTTTTTGCGTAGCGTAATGTTTTTTTATATGCTGTAACTGAAGAATGGCACTCATGCTATTTTTTTTAACTGTACTAAAGTATGTTGTTTGTATTACCACTCAACAAAATATTACAAAAAAATTTTACTGAATTGTATTTTTGCCGGAATTAAGATAGTATGATGAAAAAGCCCCCCCAATTTGTAATCGTTTGCGTTGGTTTGATTTGCGCAACCCTACTAACCAGTTGGGGTTTTCTTGTACATAGAACGATCCATCAACTTGCCGTGTATGAATTGCCCGAGGCCCTAGCTCCTTTCTTTTATGCGAATATGGACAAGCTGGTAGCAGAAGCCGGTAGGCCAGATAACCGAAGAAATACCGATAGCACAGAAGCTTCAAAACATTTTATTGATTTAGAACCATTTGGAAAAAATGCAGCTAATGATATGCCGTATAGTTTTTCAAAAGCGATAAAGAAATATACAAAAGATAGCCTTTTAAAATATGGTTATGTGCCGTATCATATTTTATATATGAAAGAAAAATTAACTGCGGCATTTAAAGCGGGTAATAAAGACAGTATTCTTTTTTATGCAACGGACTTAGCTCATTATATAGGCGATTCTCATGTACCCCTACATACTACTGAAAATTATGACGGACAATTAACAGATCAAAAAGGGCTACATAGTTTATGGGAGTCTGTTATTCCTGAATTATTGCTCACTGATTATAATTTATATAGCCAGCATCAGGCCACGTATATAAAACGCCCCGAAGTAGCTATCTGGACTGCTATTCGGCATGCACATGCGTTATTGCCCGATGTATTAGCACTTGAAAAAGAAGTATCGAAACAATTTACACCCGAAACAAAATATCGTACGCAGGTAAGAAGGGGCGTAGAGGTAAAATATTATACATCTTCATTTGCCAAAGTATATGCTGCTGCCTTAAAGAGTACGATTAATGATCAATTATTGGCCTCAGCCGATTTAATTGCAGATTTTTGGTACACCAGTTGGGTAGACGCGGGTAGACCAGCGCTTGCTCCCATTACCAATTGGAATGATAATATAGCTAAACAGTATGCGGCTGAATTACAGCTATACAAAAGCAATACGCTGATTAAGCAGAATAAATTGATCGCTAAAAAAGCAGTGGCGAAAGAAGGAGAATAACTAAGCCAAAGTCTTGGCAATTTGATGGGCAATTTTTTGTCCATCCATGGCGGCACTAACAATACCGCCGGCATAGCCGGCACCTTCTCCGCAAGGATATAAGTTATGTATTTGAGGGTGGTATAAAAACTCACTATCTCTGGGGATCCTTACAGGGGAGGAGGTTCTGCTTTCTGTTGCTACAACAACGGCTTCATTGGTATAATAGCCTTTTATTTTCTTGCCAAATGCACTAAAGCCTCCTTGTAATGATTGTAAGATAAAGGTTGGTAGCACTTGGCGCAGATCAACGGATATAAGTCCGGGTAAATAGCTGCAATCGGGTAAACTATTCGATAGTTTATTATTGCAAAAATCAACCATTCGCTGCGCAGGCGCTACCATTTTTCCGCCACCGGCACAAAAAGCTTTTTGCTCGATTGCTTGTTGAAATTGCATGAGTAATAAGGCAGGATGTACTTGGGATGTTTCCGGTAATTTATTTTTTTGAAAATATTGATTGGCATCCTGTTCAGTAACCTGAACAACCATACCACTATTAGCGTAAGGGTTATTTCTTTTACTGGGACTCCATCCATTCACTACTAATTCACCAGGGTCGGTGGCAGCAGGAGCAATGATACCACCGGGGCACATACAAAAACTGAATACGCCTCTTTCTTTTACTTGTTCAACAAGACTATAAGAAGCGGGTGGTAATAGAGGATCTCTAACGGCACAATGATATTGTGATTGATCGATAATATATTGTGGATGTTCAATGCGCACCCCTAATGCAAAGGGTTTAGCCTCTATAGCAATATGTTGGGAAGCTAATAATTTAAAAATATCTCGGGCTGAATGTCCGGTTGCCAAAATATATGCATCTGCTTGTAAAGCGTCACCATCTTCTGTGGTAACAGTTTTTATTATGCTTTTATCCTGTAAGAAGCCAACCAGTTTTTTATTGAAATGAAACTCTCCGCCGGCATCTATAATTTGTTTACGCATAGCCGTGATGATTTGTGGCAGTTTATTCGTTCCAATATGTGGATGCGATTGATATAGAACGGTTTCTTCCGCCCCGAATTGATGAAATAGTTGAAGAACTTTATCAATGCTTCCCCGCTTACTGCTGCGGGTATATAATTTACCATCGCTATACGTGCCGGCACCACCTTCTCCGAAACAATAATTACTATCGGGGTTAACGATACCTTCTTTATTCAGTGCCGCCAAATCTCTTCTCCTGGCTTTTACATCTTTACCCCGTTCAATAATAATAGGTTTGATACCTAATAGTATTAATTCTAAAGCAGCGAATAATCCTGCCGGTCCGGCACCGATGATGATAACTCTTTTTGCGTTATTGGGTAGCGATTGAAAACGATAATGCGAATTTGATCTTTGTATGAAAGGCTCGTTAATAAAAGCTTGTAGCGAAAGATTGATCCATACTTGTTTACTGCGGGCATCAATCGATTTTTTTTGAATCAGGAAGCCCTGTAATTCATCGGCGTTAATACCTGCAGACTGTGCGATGTACCGCGTGATAATTTCGTCAGACGCCGCTTCCTCCGGCTTTAATTTGAGGGTAATATTTTTTTGCATTTTGTACTGTTAGGTTTTTATCCTAAAAAGTTTCTTAATGGTCAATGGTTCATGGTCCATGGTCTATGGGTTATGGTCCATAGTCTAAAATGGTAAATCATCCACCATATTATCAGCCGGCGGTATATCGGTAAAGGAAGCAGCAGGTGGCATATCGCCTTCATTATTTAGCTTAACGGTTTCCATTCGCCAGGCATCTAAATTGGTGATATAATTTTCTCTGCCATCTTTTACCCATTTGGTTCCTTTGATATTGAAGAGTACTTTCACTTCCTCTCCTAAAGAAAAACGATCGGGCAAAGCAGTTTTATCCTGCACACATTGAAACTTAACATAATTCGTAATAGATCTTCCGTTGATCTCTTCTGTTTTTTCAATAACGAATTCTCTGGTTTTGAAAGATTCTGTACGTTGAACAATATCGAAACGGGCCACTAATTTGCCAATAATTTCATAACTCATGATAATAAATAATTAAGGTACAAAAGTAGGACTAAAAAACCGTACCTTACCTTTTTGAAAAGAGCTATGTATCGACTTTCCTTTTTTAGTTTTATCGTATTAGTTTTTTTAGGTTGTGCGCCTGCCAAGTTACCGCTTACCATGTCTTATCAAGGATATCGGGTAAATCCGCAAGTAGCTGTAGATACCGGGCTACAAAATATGTTAACCCCATATGCGGCAACGGTTAACAGTACCATGAATAAAGTGATTGGTTTTGCAAATACCACGCTTACTAAAAAAATGCCTGAGAATACATTGGGCAATTTTATGACAGATTGTTTTCAAAAAATGGCTGCTGAAAAATTTGGGAAGAAAGTGCATATTGCTTTTATGAACCAAGGTGGTATTCGGGCAGATATCAATAAGGGAAATATCACTATTGGTAATATTTACGAGTTAATGCCCTTCGATAATATCTTGGTATTGCAAGATTTGAGGGGAGATATATTAGAGCAGCTTATTCAACTCAATGCGGTAGATGGCGGCTGGCCCATTTCATCGGGATCTTCCTATACCATTAAGGATAAAAAAGCAATTGATATTGTGATTGATGGAAAACCATTGGATAAAACCGCTATGTATACGGTTGCCAGTAGCGATTATATTGCTAACGGCGGCAGTAATGCAATCATGCTTAAAGCTATACCGCAACAAAATAAGGGCTATCTTTTGCGAGATGCTTTGCTTGCGTATGTTCAACAGATTACTGCTTCAGGAAAGCCGGTAGAAGCCAAACAAGAAAAACGTGTAATCAAAGCCAATGAATAGAAGAGATTTTATACAGCAAACAGCATTGACCACGGGCGGGATGTTGTTAAGCGGTGTTGCGGGGGCAAGTATTCCGGAACAGTATCCGCTTACTATATTGCATACCAATGATGTGCATAGCCGCTTAGAGCCATTCCCAATGGATGGCGGCAGAAATCAGGGGTTAGGGGGTGTTGCAGCCCGCGCATCGCTGATTCAGGGTATACGTGCGCAAACGGAGCAAGTATTATTGCTGGATGCAGGGGATATTTTTCAAGGCACGCCCTATTTCAACATATACAAAGGAGAACCTGAAATAAAAGCGATGAGCAGAATGGGCTATGATGCTGTAACGATGGGTAACCACGATTTTGATGCAGGGATAGAAAATTTTGCTAACCAGTTGGTTCATGCGCGTTTTCCGGTAATTGTTTCTAATTACGATTTTACAGGTACGCCTATGGAAGCCAAGTATCAGCCGTATACCATTA
>JAIEQT010000387.1 GCA_019747455.1 Chitinophagaceae bacterium
GTATGGCATTTTTTTCTTTTTTTAATTTTTCTATCTCTGCAAATAAATCTAATTGCGGATCGATATCCAAATCTAAAAAGCCTCTTTTCTTTATATCGGCAGTTGCTATGTTAATATTCACGGTAATATTCTTTAATAATATATTTTATAAAATCACTTACTACTATTACGACTGTGTATTTCTGGAAAACTTTATTATTCACAAAATGCAAAGTTAACTAACTGTCAGTTATTCCCCTTTTTCCACCAAATAGTTAACATTCATAAATAAGATAACGATTCAATTTTCTTTACTTCTTAACAGATGAGGATAATAGAATCCACAATAAACTTTACCAAGTAATAACATCATACACACTGTTAATTAACAGGGTTTAAAAAGCGAAAAAAAAGGCGAGATCTCAAAAATTATAAAAAAACCGACTTTTTATGCCTTTTCTACACACATAAAAGAATGACAAAACCCGATTTTCCCACACAAAAAGGTGGTTTCCCACAACAGATTGTAGATTTTATTTTTAGCAATACAACTATGTTATCTGGAGGAATTCTATCCTACTCTTTCAAAACCCTTGCCATTCCTATTAAAAGGATGGTTTTCCACATCTTATTCTACCTGTTTTTCCCTTATTTTTGCCCCCCGTAACAAAACGGTTAAATCTAATTTTTGTACTATGTCTGTTATTCAAAGTATTCGCGATCGAGGTGCCTGGATTATTTTTGGCATTATTGCCTTAGCGCTTATTGCCTTCATCTTACAGGATGGTTTAGGAAGAAAAGGCTCCAGAATGAGCAATAGTTCTGTTATTACTAAAGTTGATGGAAAAGTGATTGAAAGAGGCGCTTTTGAAGAAAAGCTAAAAATGGCAGAAGCCATGTATGCACAACAAGGCGCTACCAGAGATCAATTATTGGGTTCTGTATGGAATCAAGAGGTTGAATCGATCGTATTATCAAATGAATTTGAGAAATTAGGATTGGTTGTATCTACCAAGGAATTAAATGAAATTCTTTTCGGAGAGAACTCTCCTTTTCGTCAGGAATTCACCGATCCAAAAACAGGAGAGTTTAAGGTAGACGATGTAAAACGCATAGTTGCTCAAATTAAAAAAAGCAAAAATGCAGAACAAAATAAAATGATTATTGAAGGCTATATTAATCCAGCTGTTCAAAACGCTTTAAGAACCAAATACCAATCAATCTTATTACAATCAGCTTATGTTCCTAAATGGCTGGCGGAAAAACAACAGGCAGATAATAATGCTATCGCAGCCATTTCCTATGTGTACTATCCATATCAAGCGATCGCTGATAGCACAGTAAAAGTAGCAGATAGCGAAATCGAATCTTATGTAAAAAAGCATGCTAAAGAATTCAAGAAAACAGAAGAAACAAGATCTATTTCGTTCGTAACATTTAGTGCAGCCCCATCTGCTGCAGATTCCAGCGCTGTATTGAATCAATTACAAATACTTAAGAAAGATTTTCAGGAAGCTACCGATCCTGCCGCCTTTATTGCTAAGGCAGGTTCTCAAATACCATATTATAATAGCTATTTCAGCAAAAATAAATTGCAAATGGCTTTAAAGGATTCTATTACAAAACTACCTGTTGGAGGTATTTTCGGACCATACCTAGATGGAGGTAACTATGTTTATGCCAAAATGATAGGCATTAAACAATGGCCCGATAGTGCTAAAGTTCGCCATATTTTAGTAGCCACTTCAAACCCGCAAACAGGACAAGAATTAAAACCAGATTCAGTAGGTAAAAGACTAATTGATAGTATTGAAACAGCTGTTAAAACAGGAGCTGATTTTGCAACCTTAGCAGCTAAATATTCTGAAGATCCCGGAAGTAAAGATAAGGGTGGTATCATAGAGTTTTTTCCACAAGGACAAATGGTGGGAGCTTTTAACGATTATGCTTTCGATAAGCCCGTTGGAACTAAGGGCGTTGTAAAAACAGAATATGGTTACCATTATATAGAAGTACTCGGACAAAAAAATATCAATCCTGCCTATAAAGTTGCGTACTTGGCAAAACAAATCGTAGCAAGTAATGAAACCGATAATGCAGCAAGTACTGCTGCAGCTAAGTTTGCCGCCGAAAGCAAGTCTGTAAAATCATTCAATGAAAATGCAGCTAAACTCAACAAACAAATACTAGTTTCCGGAGAGATTAAGGCGAACGATTTTACGGTTGCCAGCCTAGGACAAAGCAGGTCGCTGGTTCGTTGGGTATTCGAAGGCAAAACAGGAGATGTTTCCGACCCCACTTCTATCAATGATATGTATGTAGTTGCTTTGATTACCGCGGTGAATAAAGCGGGATTAATGGGAGCTACTGAAGCCCGTCCATTTGTAGAGGGAATTATCCGCAATGAGAAAAAGGCAAAACAAATTATTGATACAAAAATGAAAGGAGCTTCTTTAGAAGAAATTTCAAAAAATGCCGGTTCTCCTGTATTACGTGCAGATAGCTTGAGTTTTGGTGCCTCATTTATCGCCGGAGTGGGTAGCGAGCCTAAAGTCGTAGGTTTGGCTTTCAACAAGGGTCAGTCGGCAAAAATGAGCGGTCCAATTGCCGGAAACAGCGGTGTGTTTGCATTAAAAACGGAAAGTGCGGGTGCTAAACCCGATATGGCAGGTGCCGATGCAGCAAAGCAGGGTTTATTACAAAGTCGTAAAATGGGTGTTTACCGGAGTATAGAATCTCTGCGGAAAGCGGCAACTATAAAAGACTACAGAGCAGATTTCTATTAAGGAAAAGTTATTTTCTATATAATAAACCCCGGCAACCACTGTCGGGGTTTTGTTTTTCGGGTATCGAAAGCCGGGAACAAGCGCATTGTTGTAATTTTGCAATTGTATATATATGGAAGCCATCATAAATAAAGTTGCTGAAAGCGGTATCATTTCGCTTGATTTGGAAAGCTATCTTCCGAAGGAATCGATTGCTGTCTTCGATTTGAAAGACTATTTATTCATGGGTTTGATTTTGAAGGAAAAAGATTTTAGAGCTTCATTACTAACAATTGACTGGAATCAATATACCCATAAACACGTTGCCATTACTTGCTCGGCCGATGCGGTGATACCCATGTGGGCGAATATGTTGGTGGCATCTTACTTGCAACCGGTAGCAGAAAGTATTGGTTTTGGCACCGAACAGCAAATAAGAGAGCAGTTGTTGCTAGAACGAGTAAAACAAATTAACACAGAAGAATACCTCGATAAACGTGTTGTGGTAAAAGGCTGCGGTGAAACCCCTATTCCCGAGGCAGCTTATGTTATGATTACACATAAACTTAGGGCTGTAGCCAAAAGTATTATGTACGGTGAGCCATGTAGTACAGTGCCGATATATAAGAAAAAATAGTTTGGTATTGGTTTTGCTATAATTTTAAAAAAGCCTGCTATGATACGTCCGTTATTTATTATCGCCGCCCTCACTTTGGGCATTGGTAGTTTCGGTCAGTCCACATCTTCTCTTTTGCCCGACCAAAACCCCAACTATTTAGCAAGTCAAGAAAAATATACAAAGATTAAAGACTCTTTGTTGTTTTATTCGAACACTACGATTCAAGATACCTATAAAGCGTACGATTGGTATCAAGCGCGTATCGAAAGAAGAAACAATAGAAGAGTTGCACGTTGGGATAGAAATCGCTGGAATGATCCTTGGGCATATAACCGACCCTTAAACTGGGGTTACTATAACAATGGATTTGGCATCAATAATGGTTGGAACAACTGGGGTTGGAATAATCCTTGGAATGGTGGCTGGGGTTTTCGTCCGACCATTGGCTTTAGAACCGGAAACTGGTTCTTCGGGTTTTAATACTACAAATAAACACTACAAAATATATACATGAAATCAATTCAACGTTTTACACTTATTGCAGCAGTTATTTTTTTGGCATCTTGTGCCCAACGTCAGGTAACTCGTATCGATCCTTCGGAACAAATTGATATTAGCGGAAGCTGGAATGCCACCGATAGTAGACTCACTGCGCAAGAAATGACTACTCAAATTTTAGGAGAGAAGTGGATGATGAATCATATTACTTCCAAAGCAAAGAAACCTGTTGTGATTGTTGGTTTGATCACAAATAAAAGTCATGAACATATTGAAGCAGAAACATTCATGAACGGTTTAGAACGTGCATTTATTCAAACCGATAAAGTTGGCTTGGTTCAAAGTGGTAAGAAGCGTGAAGAAATGCGTGCCGAAAAAGCCGATCAACAAAGCAATGCATCTCAAAGCACCATGAAAAAGTTTGGGCTGGAAAAGGGAGCCGATTATATTTTGCAAGGCTCCATTAATTCAATTGTTGATGCCTACAAGAAAAAGAAAACAGTTACTTATCAAGTGAATTTGGAGCTTACCAATATTGAAACCAACGAAGTTGTTTGGATTGGTGATAAGAAGATCGCCAAATATGTAAAGAACTAAGCCAACTACATGAGGGCTTTTTACATCATTTCTCTTTTTGTTTTTGCTTCCTGCGCCAGCTACAATAATAAATTGTCGGTTTACTATAACCATGTAGGTAGTGGAAACTACGCAAAAGCACAGTCTGATTTGTCAAGCAATTCATTTATAAATCAAGAGCGCAATAAGCTCTTGTTTTATTTTGAGCAAGGCAAGCTTTGTCATTTGCAAGGCTTATACGACAGCAGCAATAAGTTCTTCAATTTAGCTGATGCTTTTTTAGAAGAGAAGAGAAAAAATGCCGGTGATGCAATAAAAGCCAACCTGCTCAACCCCATGACGCAAACATATTTGGGAGAAGATTTTGAACGCTTTATGATTCACTATTATAAAGCGTTGAATTATTTGTATTTGAATGAGCCCGACGGCGCGCGTGTTGAAGCGCGCCGTATTACGCTGAGCAATACGGCATTGGAAGATAAATTCAGACCTACTTCTAATCGGTATAAAGAAGATGCTTTTTCTCTAATTGTACAAGGTCTTGTATATGAGTTAAGCGGCGAAGCTAATAATGCTTTTATATCTTATAGGAATGCGGTGGATTTATTTTTGAAAGATCCGGGTCAAGTGTACTATGGTACAAAATTACCCAAGGAGTTGGTGCAAGATTTATATAAAACGGCAATGCAGGTTGGGTTTAATGACCAGGTACAGTTATATGAAAGAAAAACAGGGATAGAATATAAAAAAAGCGAAGCCGCCGAAGGCGGCGAGCTGGTACTCTTCATTGAGAAAGGAATGGCACCTGTGAAAATAGACCAACGACTTACTGCTACTAATAACGGATCGGGCGTGTTTTTCGTAAATGGACCTTACGGAGGAATTAGTTTTCCGATCGACAATGGGTATATTCCTCCCAATAAGCAAAATAGTATCAATGAATTTAGGGTTATAACTGTTTCGCTTCCGGTATATGCACCTCAAACGCTTCGATTTGAGCCAACGGTTATATCTATAAATCAAAAAAACTTTACAGCGGAACCCGTTCACTCAATAAACGATCTCGCCCCCGAAATACTGAAAGAGCGATTAGGAAAAGAAATTGCGGCCGCAGTGTTGCGCGCAATTATTAAAAGATCAACAGAAGCCGTTGCCGCAGAAGCCGCCAGAGCAGCTGCAAAAAGCAGTACAAAAGATGAAAAAAAGAAAGGCGTTAACGGTGAGGCAGCAGCACTTACTGCAGGGTTATTAATGAATGTTTTTAATACCGCAACAGAAAAAGCTGATACCAGAAATTGGCAATCACTTCCCGCCGCTATTCAATATGTGCGTATTCCCTTGCAAAAAGGAACAAATGAAATCACGATCAACGCAATGGGGAAACAAAAGAAAATAACGATTAATGGACGAGGAGGATTGCAGTTATACAACTGGTGCCTCTTAAAATAATCATTTAGACAATCGATAATGAACCCCAACACCGAAATTTACGGGAGATAATTTTTTGGCAGTTATGTTATAATTTTGAAGTAGGTAGTTTCTGTAATCATTTACTTCTTTATTTTGTAAGGGCAGTAAGAACCAGAATTGAGAAGATAGCCTTTGATAAAAAGGTTTATTGTCCATGAACCTGAAAAAGTTTCCTTTTACTGGTACATGGAATCTAAAATTAAATCCTGTTGAAAAACCAGTAAATGTTTTACTTAGATCCTTGCTATTGGTTATATAAACAGACGAGCTGGTACCGTAGGTTAGTACCACATATGTTTTAATTAAAGCCTTGGATTTATTTTTGGATAATAAATATTTTAAGCCTAAGGAATAACCTGTTGCACTACCATCATAAAAAGCGGAACCGACTGCAGACGTCATGAATAGCCCCTTACCTTTTGAAAAGGGATTTAACTCAAAACCTCCACCAATACCACCATAAGGAAAGCCTACACCAATGTTTATATTAAATTCTTTATTCGTTGAGTCTTTGGTGTTCTGACCAAAAGAGTAATTGAAGAAAAAAGAAAAAACAACTAATAGCACTGTTTTCATAGAAAGCTGATTTATTCTTGTTGATTCAAAAGCGGACAATTCTCTTGACCCAAAAAAGGCGGACAAGCACCAGCATACGCAGCTGCACCAGCACCAATGGCGCCAAAAATGCCGAATGCTACAGCCCAGCCGCCAGCAAGGCCTAAGGTTCCAGTAGCCACCGCTAACGCTGATGGAAAAGCAATTATCGCTGCAGTAACTACAATAATTGCAACTAAAATAGTACTTACTGTATTTCCTGCTGGTTTTATTTGAAGCCTAAAAAGCCCCGTTGAGGGATCGATATAACGATCCATTTGGGAAGACAGTGTATTAAAAAAAGTTGTAATCAATGGAAAATTGGTTATGCAAAATTCTGAAACTGATGAGCCAAGCGCACAAAGAAAAATGGCAGACTGTCTTTCATCCTTGTTCGTAAGCTTATCGATGTTGTCAGTAATGAAATTTTTATAGTCGGAAGTATGAATAAGGCGCTCTTTTTTAACCTCTGAAATAATCTTTCTAAAAAGAGATTTGTATTCCTGAGAAGCCTTTGGGCTATTTAAGGGAATCACTTTTACTGCAGCGAGCCCGGAAACTAAATTGATATTTATATCGGAGAAGTTAATTTTCTGTTTTAATTTAACCTTCTCTATCAAAACTAAAAAGTAATTACTGAGTGAGCTTGAAATCTGAGAATTGTAGTTAGAAAACTCAGAAGACACTTCTTTTTTTTCTGAAATTTTTTGGCAGGAATAGATTGTTAGCGTGCTGATTACTAAAACTATTAATCCTGTTAGCAGTTTCGTTGGTTTAAAGGATTTCATAAACAAAGTTTTTGTGAATTAAATTCACACCTTTTCCTAATCCAATTAAAATTCACTTAATTCTAGTAGTTGCATCTTCAAAACGAACATCATAATCGCTACGTATGGTACCAAATAAACGATCCCATATCAAGGTGTACAAACCATAATTTCCTTTAAAATATTGATGATGCTGGTTGTGGTTGGTAGAAGTATTAATCCATTTGCCCATCCAAGTTTTATGAAATCCTTTCGGATATAATTCATATCCTAAGTGACCATAAATATTATAGATAATAGAGAATAGAAAGAAGAAAAGTAAATGGGTGATATGAATCGGTAATGTGAAATAAAAAATAATAGTAATGCCAACCTCTACAAAAGATTCAAGCGGATGAAATGCATAAGCGGCCCAAGGGGAAGGATTGGTAGAATTATGATGCACCAAATGCACATAT
>JAIEQT010000559.1 GCA_019747455.1 Chitinophagaceae bacterium
GTTAACTATGAAATGACACGCAGACAAGAGCCTACTTTCTATAATGTTGGAGATCCGGGAGCAGCTATTACCAGCACAGAAGCTACTCAAATTGCAAATAAATTACTTGGTTTAGGATATGACCCCGGAAGTTATTTAGGTTCTTATAAGCTTTTCACAAACAGTGATAAATTCTTTACCCGCTTCGATTTCAACCTTGATAAAAAAACTACTTTGATGGTGAGAGGATTGTATACTAAAGGGTGGGGTAACAATTTGGAAAGATCATCTACCAACTTCCAATTTGGGAATACCGATTTTACGCAATATACCAATAACGTAAATTTGGTTGCCGAGTTAAAAACAAGATTCAATAATCGTTGGAGTAATCAGTTCAATACCAGTTATATCAATGTTAAAGAATATCGCGATTTCCCGGGCACTTTGGCTCCTTTCATGGATATTGATAATGGTCGTATTTGGGTTGGTACATGGAGAGAGGCTTCTATCTATAATATGAAACAACAGACTTTTGAAATTTCTGATAACGTAACATATACTACAGGAAGCCATAAATTTACTTTTGGAACGCATAATGAGTTTTATAATTTAACATACGGGTTTATTAACTCCTGGAATGGAAGATGGGAATACTCAAGAGGTGTAAATAGCTTCTTAGCAGATAATCCTAGCCGTGTTAGAGGCGCCTTCTCTTTAGATCAAAGTAAATTACCAAATACAAGAGATAATATTTTCAACAATCCACCCAATCCTTTCAAAGTTGCTCTCTTGAGCGCTTATGTACAGGATGAATATGCGGTTTCTCCAAAATTAAAAATTACTGCAGGAATAAGACTTGATTATGCTTCTACAGGTAATCAACCGGGTGTAGATCCTCAGTTGAATACAACGAATACCAACCCTTCCACAGGCCAACCTTTATATGTATCTGCCAATCCTACATATACCAATACGCCATTCTCTCAGCTAAGCAACTCATGGCTTGGTAATACTGCTATATCGCCTCGTTTAGCATTTAGTTACGATGTAAATGGTAATCAGTCAGTAATTATTCGTGGTGGTATTGGCGTATTTACAGGTAGAGTACCTTTTGCCTGGATGGGTTATGGCTATACGCTTAATGGTCAAACCTATGGTAATATAGACTGGAATGGTCCGGCCGCAGGTCAAACAGTTCCTTTAGCTATCAATCCTCAAGGGTTGAGAGATACCGTTACTAAATACGGAGGTGCCGCACAAAGCAGTACCAGAGAAGTAGATGTTGTAGATAACAATTTTAAATTACCTCGTATTTTAAGAACCAATATCGCTGTAGATTACAAATTTGGAAATGGTTATAAATTTAGTTTTGATGTTTTATACACAAAAACACTTTATGATATTAAGTTCCAACAAATTAACCTAAGAGATTCTGTTGCCTATTACACATCTAATCCGGGTGTGCCAACACAAACTCCTTTCTATATTAACACGAATAGCCGTAGATATAATGGCTCTTACTCGAATGTTTATTTCCTAACAAATACTACAGAGGGGTATCGATATAATGTTACCGCACAAATTTCTAAAACAACTAATAATATCAAAACCGGAAACCATATTATGAGTTTGAACTGGAGTGCAGCGTATACGTATGGTTACAGTAAGGATGTGAGTAATGGTATCAGAAACTCTTGGGAAAGTAATTATAACTTAAATCCTAGTATTATTCCCAATAACTCTCAATTGGCTTTTTCTAACTTTGATCTTCGTCACCGTATCGTTGGTACTATTAGCACTACACAATATTGGAATAATAAGAATGCCACATCGTTTACATTCTTTTATGCGGGACAGTCTGGAAGTCCATATACTTTGGTATACCAGAGTGCACCATTCGGAAATGGAAATAATGCTTCGCTTCCATATATACCAAGAGATGCTAATGATATACGCTTAATAGATTATACATTGAACGGTACAGTATACACAGCTGCACAACAACGTGTGGATTTGGATGCATTTATAAGCGGTGACAAATATTTGAATTCTCGTAGAGGGCAATATGCCGAAAGAAATGGTTTGCGTACTCCCTGGAATCATCAGCTTGATCTTAAGATTATGCATGAGTTTAAGTTGAGTGCTAAGAATAAGGCACAGTCTTTACAGATCAGTTTAGATATTTTCAACGTATTGAATTTATTAAACAATGATTGGGGACATGTGAATTTTGTTACCAACGTAAATAACTATACAGTCAATTTCTTAAGTTTTGCGGCAAATACGGCTACAAGCGGATTACCTGGTACCAATGCAATAGGAGCGCCGTCTACTGGTTATATTCCTACGTTTAATTTTATCAAACCTACCGGTATTAATGGTAATTATTATACACTTGATCCTATCAATTCTCGTTGGCAAGGTCAGTTAGGAATCAAATATAACTTCTAATAATTTCGGGGGAGATTATTCAAAGTAAAAAGCCGTTTCATTTGAAACGGCTTTTTTTGACAACTTTTACAAGCGACCCATTAAATTAAATTAAAACTGGTTGGTTAATTAATGTGCGCACGGCATCAGCAATGCCTTGTGCATCGTAAGCACATTCTCTGTGTAGTTCTTTAGGAGTACCATGTTCCACCAAACGATCGGGGATACCCAATATTTTTACATCAGCTTTATAACCATGTGCATTCATGAATTCTAAAACTGCCGAACCAAAACCGCCAATAACAGTTCCATCTTCTACTGTTACAATTTTATCATATTGGCTAAAAGCCTCATGTAGTAAATCTTCATCAATAGGTTTCACAAAACGAAGATCATAATGAGCAGGATCAATACCCTGCCCTCTCAATTCGCGAATAGCTGTTTGTGCAAAATTACCAGGATGACCGAAACTCAATATAGCAATATCTTTTCCGTCTTTTAACTTTCTTCCCTTGCCAATGGGTAATTCTTCAAATGCTGTTCTCCAATTGGGCATCACGCCTTCTCCCCGAGGATAACGAATAACAAAAGGATAATTATTCTTCTCCAACTGTGCCGTGTACATTAGGTTCCTTAATTCTTGTTCATTCATTGGTGCGGATACCACCAAATTAGGTATACAGCGCATGTAAGGAATATCATAGCAACCATGGTGTGTAGGGCCATCTTCTCCTACCAGTCCGGCCCTGTCTAAACAAAACACAACGGGTAATTTTTGAATAGCCACATCATGCACTACCTGATCATAAGCACGTTGCATGAATGAGGAATAGATATTACAGAATACACGTAAACCCTGTGTAGCCATACCTGCACTTACTGTTACCGCATGTTGCTCACAAATGCCTACATCAAAAGCGCGACTTGGCATTTTCTCCATCATAAATTTTAAAGAAGAGCCACTGGGCATTGCAGGTGTAACGCCCATGATTTTCTCATTCATTTCCGCAAGTTCAATCATGGTATGACCGAATACATCTTGGTATTTTGGCGGTTGTGGTGTATCGATCTTCTTCTTAAAGATTTCACCAGTTACTTTATCAAATAAACCCGGTGCATGCCATTTGGTTTGATCTTTTTCTGCTAATGCATATCCCTTCCCTTTTACAGTAACGATATGTAAAATTTTAGGTCCGGGCATTTCTTTTAAATCCTTTAAGGTATCAACTAGCTTCGTAATATTATGTCCGTCGATAGGGCCGAAATAGCGAAGTTTTAGTGCTTCAAATAAGTTACTGCTCTTAGTTACTACTCCTTTTAAACTGGCTTCTAGTTTGCTTGCCATTTCCCGGGTAAAGTTTTTGCCTACGGGTAATTTACCCATGAGGTTCCACACTTCATCCCGTAATTTATTATAGGTAGGAGAAGTACTGATATCGGTTAAGTATTCTTTCAGTGCCCCAACATTGGGGTCGATACTCATACAATTATCATTCAAAATAATAAGCACATCGCTATCGGCAACACCGGCATGGTTCATGGCTTCAAAAGCCATCCCGGCTGTCATAGACCCATCTCCAATGATTGCAACGGATTTTCTATTTTCTCCCTTATGTTTAGCCGCAATAGCCATACCCAATGCAGCAGAAATAGAAGTGGAAGAGTGGCCTACACCAAATGTGTCGTACTCACTTTCGGAACGCTTAGGGAAACCACTTAACCCTTTATACTTACGGTTAGTAGCAAAATTATCGCGCCTGCCGGTAAGAATTTTATGTCCGTAAGCCTGGTGGCCTACATCCCAAACCAACTGATCATAAGGCGTATTATACACATAATGCAAGGCCACACTTAGCTCTACAACCCCTAAGCTGGCAGCAAAATGGCCTCCATGTACACTTACTACGTCTATTATATATTGTCTTAATTCATCACACACCTGGTGTAATTGCTTGCGATTGAGCTTTTTTAGATCTGCGGGACTATCAATATGCTTTAAAAGTGGGCCAGGGATAAATTCCATGTAAGCGTTATTTAACATACAAAATTACTTAGAACATACGGGAAAAGAGATAGTTCGGCTGAAAAAACACAATTTTCTGCCAAACAGCCGTCAATTTTGCCATTAATCCCATTTCATAGTATGCCCGAAACGTAGTAATTTACCTTTGTTACACATGAGAAACAAGAAAGTATTGTATTGGTGGTGCCATGTAGGTGGCTGGTTGCTCTATGGATTGACCATGGTATTTTTTGCCTTTGTTTTTGACAGCAGTATATCTAAGGTATTTTATCCTAAGTTATTGGTAATCATTCTTTCCGGTTTTTTGTACACCCATTTGCTTAGAAGCTTAATTAAGGCTTTTGGTTTGAGACCCCCTGCTTTAGCCAAAAAATGGTGGCAGTTTACGGTTTTGATGATAAGCATTTTAGTACTTTTTAACCTCACTAATAGTGCCATTGCAGAGTGGTTGCGTTTATATGACCCTTTGCGAAAAGTAACTGTTGAAAAAAGATTTTTGATCAATTTGGTTTCCGATTCGCCATTGATTTTAGTGTGGACCTCTATTTATTATCTCTGGCACTATATTGAGCTGGGTACCAAAACAGAAATTCAGAAGGCCAGGTTGGAAGGAATGGTAAAAGAATTAGAATTAAAAACTATTAAATCCCATATCAATCCTCATTTTATATTTAACGCCTTAAATAGTATCCGTGCATTAGTGGATGAAAATCCGGAGCGAGCAAGAACAGCCATTACTGAGTTGAGCAATATTTTGAGAAGCAGTATGCAAGCCGAGAAGTTGGAAACGGTACCTTTTGAACGGGAGTTGAATATTGTTAAGGACTATTTGGCTTTAGAGCATATTCGGTTTGAAGATAGGTTGCATATTGAGTACGATATTGATGAAGATACACTCGATCAGCCGGTACCCCCCATGATGTTACAGACGCTTGTAGAGAATGCCATTAAGCACGGTATCAGTAAGCAAAAAGAAGGAGGCTTGGTTCGCGTTATTTCCGACTTTAGAGAAGATCATCATGAAGTGATTGTTCAAAATACAGGTGAACTGGAGGATAACGGCAATCCTGAAGGATTTGGGATCAGTAGTACACATAACAGATTAAAATTATTATTCAGAGGAAAAGCTAAATTTGAAATTTCAAATATGCCCGATCATTTAGTTGAGGCAAAAATAATTTTGCCGGTTGCGGGTGTAAAAGCTTAAAATTATAATTTACAATATGGCTATTAAAGCAATTATTATCGACGATGAAAGATTAGCAAGAAATGAGTTAAAGAAACTCTTGCAAGATCATGGTGATATTGAGATAGTAGAAGAGGCGGCCAATGTTGACGATGGTATCGAAAAAATTGAAACCTTGAATCCCGATCTGATTTTTTTAGATATTCAAATGCCGGGTAAAACAGGATTTGATTTATTGGCAGAAGTAGAGAAAGCACCTAAGGTTATATTTACCACAGCATATGATGAATATGCCATTAGGGCTTTTGAAGTAAATGCCTTGGACTACCTACTAAAACCGATTGAACCGAAACGCTTATCGGATGCCATTCAAAAATTACAGGCTGAGTTATTTAAGGAAAGTATTGGTATTAATGGAGTAAACCGAGGCCCACTTACGGAACATGATCAGGTATTTGTAAAAGATGGGGAACGTTGCTGGTTTGTGAAACTTGGCGAGATACGTTTATTTGAAAGTGTTGGTAATTATGCTAAAGTATTTTTTGGTACCAATAAACCATTGATTTTAAAATCTCTCAATGCGCTTGAAGAAAGGCTGGATGATCGTATGTTCTTCAGAGCCAATAGAAAGCATATTATCAATTTAAGGTGGATTGAAAAAATTGAGCCTTATTTTAACGGAGGATTATTACTCGATTTAAAAGGCGGCGAAAAGATTGAAGTGAGCCGGAGGCAAACGGTTAAGTTTAAGGAGATGATGTCGCTTTAGAAGAAATCGTCTGTACGTCGGGTCGTCTTTTCTTCTAACTAACTATCCTATAAAATTATTAATTTATTTATGCAGAAATTATTTAGCATTATTGGGAGTCTATTCTTTGGTTTGATGGCTACGGCTCAGGATATGCATGTGGTTATCAACGAACAAGAAGTGAATAGGGTGTTAAGTACATTAGCTGCCGATGATATGCAAGGCAGAAGAGCTTTTACACCGGGTATAGAAAAAGCTGCTGCTTTCATTGCTGAAGAGTTTAGAAAAACCGGTCTACAAAAACTACAAGGTAGTAATAGCTATTTGCAAAACTTTACGATGATCCGCCCAAAAATGTTAGGATTAACAACTACTATAGATGGGCAACCGGTAGACATGAAAAATGTAGTAGCTATTACCTGTAAACCAATATTACAAGTTACAGAAAGCACTCCTGATTTTGAAATAGTACGTATTTTGAAAGGTGCGAATTTTATCACTGAAGCCAGAAAGTATGCTTCTCTATCAAAGAATTATATTGTATTGGTAGATACATCTTTTGCGACTAATTTTTCAAGATTGGTTTCTTTGAAGAATCAATTATTCGAGTCTGATAAATCGGTTATTTTCATTTTAACTTCTAGTATTCCTAAAACAATTTCGGTTGATGCTCGGCATGAAATAAACAGTCAATCGTTATCGAATGTAGTTGGCGTGATCCCCGGAAAATCTTTAGCAAAAGAAATAGTTATTTTCTCCGGACATTATGATCATCTGGGAATAAGAAAAGTTACGGGAACAACAGACTCTATTTTTAACGGTGCTAATGATGATGCGGCTGGTACTACTGCGGTAATTGCCTTGGCAAATTATTTTGCAAAACTGAATAATAATGAGCGTACCCTGATTTTTGCTGCATTCACCGCCGAAGAAGTAGGTGGGTATGGAGCTACTTATTTTTCTCGCAAATTCAACCCCAATGACGTGAAAGCTATGTTTAATATCGAGATGATTGGTACAGAGAGTAAATGGGGTGCTAACTCAGCATATATTACCGGATTCGAGAAAACTGATATGGGTAAAATTTTACAACAAAATTTAGCAGGTACAGGATTTAATTTTTATCCGGATCCATATCCTGATCAAAATCTTTTTTATCGCTCAGATAATGCTACGTTAGCTCGCTTAGGTGTACCTGCGCATACTATATCTACCTCAAAAATGGATAGTGAACCTAATTATCATAAAGTTTCTGATGAAGTAGGCACACTGAATATCCCTAATATGACCCAGATTATTCGTTCCATTGCACTTAGTGCAAGAGGAATTATTTCGGGTAAGGAAACCCCTAGTAGGGTTGATGTTTCGGTATTAAGGTAGTGCGTTTTTTTGTTTTTCGAGGGTTTCCACAATAACTTTTAATTGCTCCGGCGTT
>JAIEQT010000218.1 GCA_019747455.1 Chitinophagaceae bacterium
AAGAATATTTCTTCCCAGTATAAGATTGCTAACAAAACTGATAGCCATTGCAATGAACACCAGAAAAGTAATGAGATTGAAAATTTTATTCTCGAGTGAGATCACAGGTTTTTTTAAACCTAATATTTTCTTAAGCTTATTATCGCGCATGTAGTAGCAAAAGTTACAATAAAGATAGTTTATCCTACTTTACCCGCTACATACATTTCTGAAAGAGTGGGAATAGCGCTACCGCCCTCTTTTTCTAAAGTAATGGCAAACATAGAAGCTTTCGGTATATTCTTCATTTTACATAAACCAGCACAATCGCTAATCATGCCAGCATCTACCGGTTTACCATCTACAATAGCCCAGAGCTGGTATTGTTTACCTTTTGCGGGCTGTGGTAATTTATTAGGAAGAATATATACATCTCTAGATTTCGTATCCCAGAAAACGGTGGCAAAACTATTTTCTTTTCCGGCAATGCCGGGCATAGACACTTTAAGCATCGCCGGGTCGGTCATCATTTGCATACTATTATACAAATCAAGGGATTTGGTTTGCATAATTTGATTATTTGCCTGAAGGGTATTTTTCTCAAGCACCAAAGCTTCATATTGACTAGTACTTTCTTTAAAACGAGCGTAGAAATACACATTTAGGCCGGAGCTAACTACCAAAAGAATGACTGCTGCTACAGCTACCCAGCGGAAGTTGAATGATACTACTTTGGTTTCTTCAGGTGTTTCGGCAATAGGGCTGAATTCAGATGATAGTAGTTCGAAAATAGCCTTTTTAACAGCGGAAGGTGGTGGTGTGGCATTAGCTAAAGAAAAAGCCTCTAAAGAAGCTTCTGCCTCATGAAGTGCTTGTTTGATTTCGGGATACTGCGCTGCTAAATTCATCAGCTCCGAAACCTCTTGCTCATCTGCTATACCCATAATATAGCTTTCGATGACTCCGCTTTCTATGTATGCTTTTACATCCACTATTTTTCTTTCAACTGTTTACTTAATTGTTGTAAGGCACTACGCATCCTTGTTTTAACGGTTCCTAAAGGTATTTGTAACATGCCTGCTATCTCATCCTGTGTATAGCCCTGAAAGTAAGATAACTCAACCAATACCCTCCATTCATCCTTTAACTGAGCTACCACTTTGCGTAAGCCAATAGTATCTGTTTTTGTTTCAACCGATCCGGCACTTTCATACACATTTTCGGTAAGTTCGCTATTGGCTCTGCTATTTTGAAACCCCTTACTTCTAACCGTATCTATTGAGGCATTTCTGGCAATATTTAGCATCCAGGTGAATAATCTGCCTCTACCGGCATCATAACTTTCAATCTGTCGCCAAATCTTAATGAACACCTCTTGTAATACATCATTTGCCAATTCTGTATCACTTACAATTCCAACAATGGTATTATACAAGGCACCGGCATAATTATCGTAAAGATAGCTATACACTTGCTGGCTACGTTGTTTGAGCAACAGTACCAGCTCCGATTCACTGTATTTTTGTACGGCTTCCAAAAAAGCTATTTGGCTCAGGAATTAAGTTGACAATTTATATACGACAAAACAAAACATATGGTTTTATCCTACCAATGCCACATAGGCATCTTTGGTTAGAAGATCAGATACGCTAGCAGGATCGCTAACCGTCATTTTTATCATCCAACCATCTCCATATGGATCGGTATTCACCAGCTCAGGCTGTTTTTCCAAGGCAGGATTTACTTCATTGATAGTACCAGCAACAGGTAAAAACAAATCGCTCACGGTTTTTACGGCTTCAACGGTACCAAACACCTCCTCTGCTCCTAGGGCTTTGCCAACAGTATTGATATCTACATAAACAATATCTCCCAATTCATGCTGTGCAAAATCGGTAATACCAATAGTAGCAATATTGCCTTCAAGTTTTATCCATTCATGGTCTTTTGTGTAACGAAGCGCTTCTGGAAAATTCATATGGTTTATTTTGATAGTGCAAATATTCATTAAAAAACAATTCAGAAACCCTGTTGCTCAAAATAAAGCAATACATGGTCTTTGATAAAAAGTTCTTGCTCGGGTAAAACCATATCCGGTAAGGCCTTAAGCTGCTTAAAATGAGGCCATCCTTCCTCATCTTTCCCCTCAACACTATAAAAACCACTCGGTGCCAGTATCGTACACATAGCCACATGCATCAAATCTTGCTTCTGCTCTTTGGAAATTTTTTGTTGCATAAATCCGGTTTCCTGCATGCCGATCAGGAATAAAACGGCCTCTAAATCGGGTTTTTTACCAAATCGCGCTACCAGCTTGGTCTCCAAATTCCACCAACGCTGCTGTATATCATCTGTTACAAACATAGGGCAAAGGTAACAGGCATGCGGTATATTTGCAGCAAAATTGGAATATGTTAACGGTGAATTTATTACGAACGGCCCCTGAAGCAGTGAAGGCAAAGCTTTTAAAAAAGCATTTTAAGCAAGTTGAATTAGTAGATGCTATTATATCATTGGATAATAACCGTAAAAAATTGCAAGCTAGGTTCGATGAAACCCAAACTAAAGTAAATGCTGCATCTAAAGAAATTGGTATGCTTATGGGGAAAGGGGATAAGGAAGCAGGGGAAGGGCTAAAGGTTAAAGTTGCAGGTTGGAAGCAGGAATTAGAACCACTAAAAGCACAGATGGAGCAGGTTGAACAGCAACTTAATGATACATTGGTATTATTACCCAACTTACCCGCAGATGCCGTACCGGAAGGGAAAACACCAGAAGAAAATGAAGTGGTTCGCTCCGGAGGCATAATGCCCCAACTACCCGCTAATCCCGCCCCACATTGGGATTTAGCTAAGCAATACAAGTTGATAGACTTTGAATTAGGCAATAAGATTACCGGAAGCGGCTTTCCTGTTTATATAGGTAAGGGAGCTAAATTACAACGTTCTTTAATTCAATATTTTTTAGACTTTAATACGGCGGCCGGTTATACTGAATACTTACCACCCTATATGGTTAATAGTGCCTCTGCCTTTGGAACCGGACAGTTACCGGATAAAGAGGGGCAGATGTATCATGCCACTGCAGACGATCTGTATTTAATACCAACAGCAGAAGTGCCGGTTACGAATGTGTATAGAGATGTGATTGTAAAGGAAGAAGATTTTCCGATTAAGATGACGGCCTATTCTCCCTGTTTTAGGAGAGAAGCAGGCAGTTACGGAAAAGATGTGCGCGGATTAAATAGATTACATCAATTTGAAAAAGTGGAGATCATTCAAATTGTACATCCAGATAAGAGTTATGAAGTATTGGATGAAATGGTAGCGCATGTAGAGAAGCTATTAATTAGTTTGCATTTACCTTATCGGATTCTTCGTTTATGTGGGGGTGATATGGGCTTTGCCAGCGCTATTACCTATGACTTTGAAGTGTATAGCGCTGCACAAGAACGTTGGTTAGAAGTGAGTAGTGTATCTAATTTCGAGAGCTTTCAAACAAACCGACTTAAATGCCGCTTTAAGGGCGCCGATGGTAAAACACAATTGGCTCATTCTCTCAACGGTAGTTCATTAGCATTACCACGTATTATGGCCTGTTTGCTTGAGAATAACCAAACAGAAACGGGTATTCAATTACCACAAGTGTTGCATCGGTATTTTGGGGGTGGAGAGGTATAGGGGATAGGTTACAGGTTACAGGTTATAGGTTATAGGTTATAGGTTATAGGGTATAGGTTATAGGTTATAGGGAATAGGTTTATGCCTAAGGGTTAAATCATTTAATAAAGTGGATTTAAACGCCAAGACATTAACCCGTAACTCGCATCCCGTATCCCATATCCCATAACCTTATCTCCTACTTAATAAATCGCTCAAAAAACTCCACTGTTCTCAACATCTGATCGATACGCTGGCGGTTATTACCGGTTCTGGTGATTTCATGGGTAGCTCCGGGGTGACGCACATACTCTACCGTTCTGCCTAAAATTTTCAGACTTCTATAGAAGGTTTCACCTTGAATAACACCGGTTCTTAAATCGTTTTCTCCATGGAAAATGATAAGTGGTGTATGCACATTGGCTACATAATTGATAGGTGATTCGCGTTCAATAACAGCTTTTGCTTTTTCCTCCCAGGGATAACCACCAAAATAATTAGGTACTAATCGCCATGCATTACCCTCACCCAAAAAAGTACCTAAATCGTATACACCTCTTTGGGCACAGGCAGCTTTAAAACGTTGATCGTGCCCTACGATCCATGCTACTAAATAACCGGCATAAGATCCGCCTGTAACAGCTAGTTTGCTCGTATCTATAAAACCATCTTTTGCGGCAAGATCCAAATAAGTAAGTACATCCGATGTTGGTCCGGCACCCCAGTCGTTTATATTAGCACGTAAAAATTCGGCGCCGTAACCTCCGGAGCCGCGAGGATTTCCGTAAACCACTACATAACCACGTGCTGCATAATATTGAAACTCATGCCACATAGAACTTTCACCTGGTCCCCACATAGCGGTGGGTCCGCCATGAATATCAAGTATGGTAGGATATTTTTTTCCGGGTTCATAATTAGCCGGTTTCATTACCCAATATTCTACGGTTAATCCCTTTTCATTTACAAAAGTTTTTTTCTCCGGAAAACTTAACTTCTTATTGGCCAACCAACCGGTATTAAAATTACTGATACGTTTTGCGTTTTTGCCGTTGGCATCACACATATATAGCTCAAAAGGATTGGCTACTTCTGTTTTCACGAAAAGCATTTTATTACCTACGATATCATAACTGCTGATTCCTGCTGCGGATTCGGTTAAAGCGTCTACTTGTTTGGTTTTTACATCTACTCTATAAATAGGTGCACCACCATTACTCTGTGCCGTAAAATAAATATACTGCTCATTGGCGCTCCAGTTAAAACTACTTTTATTTCTATCGAAGGGTAATACGGTTTTATCTTTTTCGGAACCGTTAATAGGCATGATAGCCATAGCCGGTACATCTACAAAACCGGTTGTTCCAAACTGAAAAGCTAACCATTTGCCTGAGGGGGAAATTTTAGGGCTATTGAATGTTCTTCCTTTCTCTCCTAATAGCTGCTTCCAGTTATTGCCATCTATATCAACCAAATAGATACAGCTTTCCAATGCTCTATCGGGGTGCTGGGTATCATCCATATTTCCGGTAAGAATAATTTGCTTACCATCCTGGGTAAAATCGCCTCCATTGAAACGATAAAACCCTTTGGTAAGGGCTTTAGGTATAGCTCCCGGCGTTGCACTAACGATATAAAGATGACTGAAATTAATATCAGGAGATGTGGTGGCTTCTTCCTGAAAATTAAGTTTATTAATTACTTTGGCTTTGCGGTCGGTTGCATTTAACTCTAAATAAGCCCTTATTTCTTCGGTGGTGCCATCAGGATTTGGGGTGGCGGTAGAAGGCTGCAGAAACTCATTTTTGGCGAATCCGGGTTTCTCCAAAGGCCATTTGGGCACTTCTTTACTTGGATTTAGTTCGGCATCTTTAAGTAAGTCTTTCAGCGAAACACTGGTGCTGAAGAGAATATGCTTACCATCGGGACTCCATTTGGGGTTGGTAGCGCCATATTTGAAATTGGTGAGTTGTATGGGTTCTCCTCCGTCTAAGGATAGCGAGAATATTTGCGGCTTATTATTTACAAAACGAACAAATGCTATTTGCTTACCATCGGGGCTCCAACTGGGTTGGGAAGCCGATTCTTTGCCGGTAAGCGCGCGAGGGGCTGCTGATCCATCGGTAGGTACCAAAAAGAGTTGCGCACTGTATTTATATTCCCATTTTGCTTCTTCGGGCTCTATATTAGTTACCAGGAAAACAGCTTTGCTGCCATCATTGCTAATATTTACGCTACTGGGTTGTTTTATCTTCAACATATCAGTAACTTTAATTAGTTCCGTGGCGGTTTGCGCTATTACAAATAGCGGCGCCATAAAAACGACAAGTATAAATTTCTTCATTCGAAATAATTTAGGCGGTTAATGTACAAAGAATTCGGCTTCGCAAAAAATGCTTGCTGTATTTTTGCAGTATAACTTATAGTATGAGTGAATTAGTAAACGAGTTTAATAGTTACCGCGAGCGGATGAATGAAGTTATCTTGAGTAAGAATAATCTCGTGATGAAGCGCTTGTGGAATTTGGATACCAATACCTATGAAGATGGTGCTTTAGATAAAAAGACTAAAGAAATGTTGGGTTTGGTAGCCAGCATGGTACTACGTTGTGATGATTGCATCAAGTATCATTTGGGGAAGAGCCATGCATTAGGCGTAACTACAGAAGAGATGTATGAAATTTTTGCTGTTGCTAATATTGTAGGCGGAACAATCGTTATTCCTCATACAAGAAGAGCGGCAGAGTATTGGGAAGAATTGAATAAATAATCTTCAATTATCAATCTTCAATCATCAATTGTAAATCTGAAATAAACGCAGATTGAGGATTCCAGATTGAAGATTTAAAATTATGAATCATGGAGACAATAAATACACTACCCACATTATCCGCCAAAGATTTTGCAACCGATCAGGAAGTACGTTGGTGCCCCGGTTGTGGCGACTATTCTATTTTGGCGCAGGTGCAAAAGATTATGCCGGGTATTGGAGTGCCCAAAGAGAATATTGTAATCATCAGTGGTATTGGTTGTAGTAGTCGATTCCCGTATTATATGAATACCTATGGTATGCATAGTATTCATGGGCGAGCCACGGCAGTGGCGAGCGGTTTAAAAGCCGCGAGACCAGATTTAAGTGTGTGGATCGTTACAGGTGATGGCGATGGCTTGAGCATTGGCGGAAATCATACCATGCATTTACTAAGAAGAAATTTTGACGTGAATCTATTGCTTTTTAATAATCAGATTTATGGCTTAACAAAAGGACAGTATTCCCCTACATCTGAGATAAATAAGGTTACCAAGAGTACACCCGTTGGCAGTATCGATCATCCTTTCAACCCATTAGCATTAGCGATGGGGGCCGATGCAACCTTTATTGCACGCTCCATGGATAGAGATCCTAAGCATTTGCAAGCCATGCTCACCAGATCGCATCAACACAAGGGATCATCTTTTCTGGAAATATATCAAAACTGCAATATTTTTAATGATGGGGCTTTTGAGATATTTACAGAAAAATCTACTAAAGCGGAAGAGGCCTTGTTTTTAGAACAAGGTAAACCACTTTTATTCGGTACCGGTGTACAAAAAGGAATTAAGTTGGATGGACTTAAGCCTGTTATAGTTGATATTGGTTCCGATGCAAGTGCCGATGATTGCTGGATACACGATGAAAAAGATTTTTATAAAGCACAAATGCTGGTACGTATGTTTGATGATCCTAATAAAGGCGGTGATCATTTTCCTCGCCCCTTTGGTGTTTTTTATGAAACCGAAAGGGCATGTTATGAAGATGTGATGACTATGCAAATTGAAGAAGCTATAGCTACAAAGGGTAAAGGAAATTTAGATAAACTATTACGGGGCAGAGAAGTATGGGAAATCCTTTCATAGCTTCACCAGCCCTGTTCTAATGGCGAACAGCACTAATCCTGTTCTGCTACTTACTTGTAACTTCTCAAATAAACTATCTCGATAATCGTCGATAGTGCGCGGACTTAAATACATGTCTGCTGCAATTTCTTTTAGCGATTTATCGCTACAGGTACGTCGGAGAAAATCTTTTTCCTTTTCTTTCAATCCCATTAATATTATGCTATCATCTAATGGCTCAGCTAGCTGATTGCGCATGTTACCTATTAAATTTTTACATACTAACCGATTAAAGTACATGCCTTTTTTTG
>JAIEQT010000527.1 GCA_019747455.1 Chitinophagaceae bacterium
TGCTGCAACCGTATTCAATATAAAATCGAATTGCAATTTCAATCCTTTCATCTGGTTTTTATCTGTTGTTAGTACAAAATGATGCGCACCCAACCTTTTAGCATCTGCCTCTTTCGAAGGAGATGTACTCAACATCGTAACTTCCGCACCAAAAGATGCAGCAAATTTTACTGCCATATGTCCTAATCCTCCCAAACCTAAAACAGCTACTTTATGTCCTTTAGTTACACCTGCATACTTTAGGGGAGAATAGGTAGTAATGCCTGCGCATAAAAGTGGCGCTACTCCTTCTAAATTTTTGGTAAAAGGTATATGTAAGGTGTAGCTCTCATCTATTACATAGGCCGATGAATAACCGCCAAATGTTTGCGTAACGCCGTCTCTATAATAGCCATTATATGTTGGAGTCATTCCTTCATCACAGTATTGCTCCAAACCAGATTTGCAACAATTACATTTTCTACAAGAATCAACAAATACCCCTACACCTGCCAAATCGCCTACCTTAAATTTGGTAACAGCGCTGCCTACTTCGGTAACGCGACCAATAATCTCATGACCGGGAACAATTGGGTAAATAGCCGGCCCCCATTCACTCCTGGCCATATGGATATCTGAGTGGCATACACCACAATATAGAATGTTGATCTTTACATCTGAGGCGCCAACCTCTCTTCTTTGAAACTCCAATGCATGAAGTTGATCTTCTTTACTGTTGGCACCAAATCCTTTTACTTTTATCATATTATAATTTTTATTTTATATACCCGGTTTCTTTGCACTCGCAATCACAGCTACATCTTGCAGTTCTAAAGATAGAACCATATTTTTTACTGTTTCCTTATACGCTAAAAAATGGGGTGTGGTAATATGGCTTTTATAAGCAGCTTCGTTCGCATATATTTCAAATATGGTGATACTAGCGGGATCTTTTTTATCTGCCACTGCATAATAACTCAAAACACCCGGCTCCTTTTCTATTGCCGCCCGCATTTGTTCTTTTAGGGCTTTATGATAGGCTTCTAACTGCTTCGGATCTATTTTTATTTTGGCAATTCTTTCCATCCGATTTGTTGAATTTGAAGGTAACGCTTGCATGTAAGAGGCTGATAAAATCAGTAAGCCAGCTATAATTGTACCGAAGCTAAATTTTTTAATCATAAAACATTATTATCTCTCAGCACTTTTAAAATAGTGCCTGTTAAAAATTGTTCCCCATTTGTAAGCCAAATCAATCGAAACTGTTTTGAAGGAATCATTAATACATGTGCCCTAAAGCCTCCCTGATCACCTGTATGCTCAATTACTTCTTCCTTAATTTTTACGCCATTCAGTTCATAGCCGTTGGTATGTACGAACCAACTGTAGCCATGTGTAGGGGCTTTTGCACCTTTCCAATTGGCAGGTCGCCATGCTGTTTGAGAAAAATCGATTATTCGCTTCGGTAAAAACTTATATTCCGAAATGGCATCGGTATACTTTATTAAATCATCTACAGAGCTCCAAATACCTCCATTACCGGCTGCGCAAAAAGTGGGGTATTCGCCATAATCATATTCTTGCCATTCGCCATCATATTTTCGATATCCATGCGCTACTCCTTTAGATGGCTCTGCCCCATCGGTGATAACACTTGATCTCATTTTAGCCGGCTTGAATATTTTTTCTTCAACATATTTTTGCCACTTTTTTCCTGTCAATTTTTCAATAATAAGGGCTAAACCATTATAAGCAGGATTGGAATAATTCCATCTCGATCCCGGTTCAAATTCTAAAGCATCTGTTTGCAATAAGGGTGCGAAATTTTCAACATCTTTTGCTGTTAAATAAAAAATACTATCTCTGGTTATTTGTCTACTATCAGGCAAACCTGATGTATGCGTAATCAGGTGTTTGATCTTGATTTTTTCAGCTATCGACTGATTTTTAAAATCAGGGAAATATTTTAAAAGGTTATCTTCAATGGAAAGCTTACCCTCCTCCTGTAATTTTAAAATGGCGTATGCCACAAATGTTTTTGATACAGAACCTGTATTGGCTACTGTATTATCGCTAAAAGCAATATTCCGTTTCAAGTCGCTTAATCCAAAAGAGGCTTTATAAATGATATTGCCCTGAAACTCTATAAATACAGATCCGCCCGGAGCATTCGGCTTAAAATACTGGCCCATGGCTTTATCCATAGCCGTTTTCACATAGCTTAGATCTGGTGTTTGGGCTTTAGTACCGAATATAATGAGCAGAAAGGCAGATAAGTAAATAAGCAGTTTCATAAACTATTTTATTTGAGTTCTGTATACGCCTACCGAATAATGTGCTACCGTTGTTAGTTTTAAATGATCATTAGCAGCACTTAGTTTCTTATATGGTTTAAACTGTCCCTTCTTATCTAAAAAACCAATGATGCATGTATATTTTTTATCTCCTTTTTGGATAGCCGGTTTTGGCAGCATACCAAAATTAGGAAGTTCCATGTTGACCGTTTCTCGTAACTCTTTATACTGCATTACTATTCGATAAACGAAGGTTTTTTTAGTTTCGTATACACGGGCTGAAAATTCCCAATTATTGGCATTATTTACATCATCACTTACCCATTCCTTATATTCAGAAACAGGTGCTTCAGCCGGCTTGATCCTTGTTTCGGCAATGGTATCATTGGTAATAAAAGTTTTTGTATCCGAAACTACCGCTTCTTGTTTTTCGATTTGATTACAGGCGCCTAGCAAAAAGATAACTGTTACTGCCACAAAATATTTCATAGTAAATGGGTTTAGATGAAGATATTAATACCTAAACACATCAGCAAAATTTTCATCTGTAATTAGTTTACGAAAAGATGAATCTTTCATTACGTCTGTATAGTGCATTCGTTTACCGTTAACGAGTATGTATTCGTAAACCAAGCGTATACCATGACTATAATCTACGTACCAATTTACATGTCCGGCATACAAGGGCTGAATCGGCTTACCATCGAGTTTATGCCAGCCATAAATAGCTACTCGATTATTTTTGGCTGAACGGGTAAGCATATCACTAATGACCACATCTTTCTTGATACCTGCTATTAATCCTTTTCTATTTTTTCGCTGTCCTTCAATAATTAAATGAAGCTGCCACATGGTTACTGAGCTATCCCGATAAATATACATAGGCACCGGCTCCAACTTTACTTTGGCTGCCGTATAAATATCGTCTACTAATTTTCTTGTAGGTAGGAAACAATGTAAACTATCTGCTATTATTTGTGCTGCTATCGGCGTTAGTGGAATACGCGCCCAATTATCATTTGTTCCCACACTTAAATAGTCGGGCATTACCCATACAGTAGCTGTAAGCCAGCTATCCGTAGTGGAATCATAGTTGCGAATATGAATCGGTATTAATTTTTTAGAAAAAGAAGGGATATTACCTTTTAAAATTGCGCTTACGGCAACGGAGTCTCTTTGCTTCCATGGCATTTGCCAAACCTGTTTATAAAAATCTTCTCCGGTAAGGTTATTGGGATTATGGGGTACTTGTATTTTTGGAGAAATACATCCTGCGTATATAAATAAAAAAATACCCAAACAAAAGCGAAACATAAAAGAAGTTTTGAATTATGAATGTAGAATTAAGAATTCTTAACTCCTAATTCTACATTCATAACTCATAATTCTCAACTAATAATCCCTTTGGCGAGTAGATATTCCGCAATTTGCACGGCATTAGTAGCGGCACCTTTACGCAGGTTATCACTTACGATCCACATATTTAGTGTATTAGCTTGTGTTTCATCTCTACGTAATCTTCCCACAAACACTTCATCTTTTTCATGGGCCCATAAAGGCATGGGATATTGTTGATTGGCTATATCATCTTGTACAATTATGCCGGGGGCATTCTCCAAAATAGATTTCACTTCTGCTAAATCAAAATCATTTTCAAACTCGATATTCACGCTTTCGCTATGTCCGCCAACCACAGGTATACGAACCGTAGTAGCCGTTACGCGAATACTATCGTCTTGCATAATTTTTTTGGTTTCATTTACCATTTTCATTTCTTCCTTGGTATAACCATTATCCAGGAAAACATCTATTTGCGGAATCACATTTAAATCGATCTGGTATTTGTAGGACATTTCTCCGGAAATATTTTTTCTTTCGTTAAACAGTTGATCTACTGCTTTTTTCCCGGTACCGGTAACACTTTGATACGTGCTAACCACTACTCTTTTTATTTTGTAGCGATTATGTAAAGGCTGCAATGCTACCACCATTTGAATGGTTGAGCAATTAGGATTAGCTATGATATAATCGTCGTTTGTAAGAACATTCGCATTCACTTCCGGCACTACCAATTTTTTTGTAGGGTCCATTCTCCAGGCCGATGAGTTATCAATTACGCGTATGCCTGCTGCCGCAAACTTTGGCGCCCACTCTAATGAGGTACTTCCGCCGGCAGAAAAAATAGCTACTGCAGGTTTTGCTGCAATCCCATCCTCCATACTTACAACGGTATAGTTTACTCCTTTAAAACTAACTTCTTTACCTACGGAACGTTCCGATGCAACGGGTACAATTTCTGTAACCGGAAAATTACGTTCTGCCAACACTTGTAACATTTTGGTTCCTACCAGGCCTGTTGCGCCAACTACAGCTACTTTCATATTTGTTCCCCCCAATTTTGCTCTGCTTTCGGCAGAGGTTTTATGATTAAAAAAAAGCCCCGACGATTTGTCGGGGCCTGATTATTTATATTTACATACAAACGTACATAGCCCCTCTAGGAAGGTTTTTTTGTGCGTTTTGTATGTTTCATGATCATCATTACGGGCAAATATACTGTATTACTTTAAAGAAATATCAAAATTTACTAATTGTACAAATTCGGCTAAACGAGCATCGATATCTGCTTTTGAAATTTCGCGCAACCGTTGTGTACCGAATTTTTCAACACAGAAGGAAGCCATTGCACTACCAATGATAATCGCTGTTTTCATATTTTCAAAAGAAATATCTTTTGTACGTGCTATATGTCCAATAAAACCTCCTGCGAATGTATCTCCCGCACCGGTTGGATCGAATACTTCTTCTAAAGGTAATGCAGGTGCAAAGAATACATTAGTACCATGAAATAGTAAAGCCCCATGTTCTCCTTTCTTAATGATCAGATATTTAGGACCCATCGTCATTATTTTTTGGGCTGCTTTTACTAATGAATATTCTCCGCTTAATTGGCGCGCCTCACTATCATTCACCATTAATAAATCAACCATAGCAATGGTTTTCAATAATTCCTCCAGGGCAATTTCCATCCAAAAATTCATCGTATCCATTACGATCAATTTAGGTCTGTTTTTCAACTGCTCAATCACACTTCTTTGTACAGAAGGTAATAAATTACCCAGCATCAAAAACTCACAATCTTGAAAATCTTCGGGAACAACCGGCTGAAAATTTTCTAGCACGTTCAATTGTGTATCTAGGGTATCACGGGTGTTCATATCCATATGATACTTGCCGCTCCAAAAAAAAGTTTTTTCATCTTTTTTAATCTGCACGCCGGCCAAATCTACATTACGGGCAGTGAGGGCATCTAGCTCAGCTTGCGGAAAATCTCCCCCTACAACTGAAATCTGCTTTACGGATGTGAAATTCGATGCACACCAAGCAATATAAGTACCGGCACCACCAATAATTTTATCACTCTTACCAAACGGTGTTTCAATAGCATCAAATGCCATAGAACCAACAACTACTAAAGACATAGAAAATTTTTTTGATTGTTGGGGTGCGAAATTAGGGTATCCCTTGTGGAATACCTGAAACTAACATATAATAAATATATTCTAAAAATTATTGCTAACATTTGTTAGCATCATATCTTTACTCCATGGCAAGAATTCAAATCGATAAAAACAGTTCCCGTAAGGATGTAATTGTTAGCAAAGCCGCAGCCCTTTTCCGGGAAAAAGGCTTTAAGGCTGCTAGTATGAGAGATTTAGCCGAATCTGTTGGCGTAGAAGCGGCGAGCTTATATAATCATATTAAATCGAAAACAGAGTTATTACATGAGCTTTGTTTTGGGGTAGCTAATCGCTTTATGCATAAAATGGATGAAGTTGAATCGGAAAGAGTTACTGCTCTTGAGAAAATAGAGCATTTGATTCGATTCCATATTGATGAAATGATTCATCATTATGAAGAAGTGTATGTGAGCGACAGAGAATGGAAGCATTTATCCGACCCTTACTTATCAAATTTTCAAAATCAAAGGCGGATGTATCGGAAACGTTTTGCCGCTATAATAGAAGCCGGTATAAAACAAAAAGAAATGAAAGCCATCGATGCCCCTACGGCTGTGCTGATTTTATTACATGCGATAGGCGGCATTGAAAGTTGGCATCGTAGCACACAAAAGATTTCTGCTGAAGCGCTCACAGAAAATATGGTGAGTATGTTAGTTGGTGGGTTGGTGAATAAATAGCATAAACATGTCGCAAAAATTTCATCTTGTTCGTATCAAAGATATTCGGAGAGAAACAGCCGATTGTGTGTCGATCGCATTTGATATTCCGGAAGAAAAAAAGTCGTTGTTTCAATTCACACAGGGTCAATATATTTCCATTAAAAAAGATATTGACGGGGTAGATATCAGAAGATCTTATTCAATATGCAGTTCTCCCTTCGACGATGAATTAAGGATCGCTGTAAAAAAAGTAGAAGGCGGTATTTTTTCAACCTATGCCAGTAAAAAATTAAGTGTAGGAGATTCTATTGAAATCATGCCTCCGCTCGGTAAGTTTTTTACCCCTTTGGATGCTGATCAAACCCTTAACTACGCTGCATTTGCAGCGGGTAGTGGCATCACACCTATACTATCAATTATTAAAACAACACTACTTACAGAGCCAAATAGTACGTTCACATTAGTATACGGAAATAAAAATAGACATTCCATCATCTTCCGCGAAGCTATAGAGGCTTTGAAAAATAAATTTATCCATCGCTTTCGGGTACTGTATATTTTATCTCGTGAAAAAACCGATACTCCTATTCAAGCCGGAAGAATTGATACCGAAAAATGCAGTGTTCTTTTTGAAAAAGTAATCGACAACAAGCACATTGATCATTTCTTTATTTGTGGTCCGCATGAAATGACAGAAACAGTTAAAAATACTTTATCTGCCCATGGTGTACAACAACATCAAATTCATGTGGAATTGTTTGGGGCAGCAAAAGAAAAATCTTCAACCTTCAGTCTTCAATCCGAAGTAAAAGAAACTGAGAGTACAAAAAGCAATATCACCATTAAGCTAGATGGTGTATCGTTTGATTTTGAGCTGTCTAATCGCGAGTCTATTTTAGATGCAGCCTTAGCGCAAGGCGCCGATCTGCCTTTTGCTTGTAAAGGCGGTGTATGCTGTACCTGCAAAGCCAAACTACTGGCAGGAGAAGTAATAATGGATGTTCACTATGGACTAGAGCCGGATGAAATAGCTGCCGGTTTCATACTTACTTGTCAATCCCACCCCAAAACACAAAAAGTGGTGGTTGATTTTGACACGAAATAGCCTAACAAAAAATCGAAATAATTAAACAATTTATACTAACATACGTTAGTATTTTGTATTTTTGTTCGATAATATCGCTATTATGGAATTAGAGCAAATTTTCCAGGATAAAATTGATAAAGAAATTCGGATCGAACCCAAAGATTGGATGCCGGAAAAATATAGGCAAACATTGATTCGGCAGATTAGTCAGCATGCCCATATCGAAATTGTTGGTATGCTCCCCGAAGGTAATTGGATCACACGTGCCCCATCTCTCCGTAGAAAAGTCATTTTATTA
>JAIEQT010000359.1 GCA_019747455.1 Chitinophagaceae bacterium
TTAAAGCCTTTTAATTTTTTATATCGGCTATAAATATCCGAAGCAATATAACCCAAAGGATGTCCGACGTGAAGCCCCGCTCCGCTTGGGTAAGGGAACATATCCAACACGTAAAATTTAGGTTTATTGCTGGTATTGCTCACTCGGTACGCACCGGTTTGTTTCCACTGATCCTGCCATTTTTTTTCAATACGATTGAATTGATAGTCCATCTTCCGCATTATTTACAAATCTTTAACTTGGCGTTGCTTATTTTTAAAAAATGCCAGCCTTTAAAATGGTGGCAAAGGTAAGCCATTAGCCATCAAAACCCTACATTTGTAGCTGTGCTGAGGTGGCACAAATTAGAAAAACAAGGAAATTATGCCCGATAACGGAAAATCGTCTTTGAAGAGAAGTAAACCGAATTACATATACACTATTATTGGCGTGGCTTTGGTGCTATTGATTATGGGTATTATGGGGTGGTTTTTTCTGAATATTAATGCGGTAGGCAACAATTTCAAAGAGGATATTCGACTTAGTGCCTATTTACGCACTTTGAATAAGGATACTATTTCTCAGATCCAGCGCTATATTGCTTCGCAACCTTATTCAAAAGACGTAATTTATGTAGATAAAAAATCGGCTAAAGAAATTTGGAATAAGGAAAATAATGAGGATTGGGCTAAAATACTAGATGTAAACCCCCTTCCTGAAAGTATTGATTTCTATGCGAAAGCTGCGTATGTTAATAAAGATAGCCTAATAAAAATTTCCGAAGATTTAATGGCAGCTTATGGCAACCAAATTACAGATTTACAGTATCCTCAGAATTTGGTAACCAGTTTAAATGAAAGAGCCTCTAAAATCGGATTGATATTCATCGTAGTAGCCGTGATACTTTGTGTGATCGTAATTTTTAGTATCGATAATACGATTCGGTTGGCCATGTTCAGCAATCGATTTTTAATCAAAACGATGCAGATGGTAGGGGCAACACAGGGTTTTATTGCCAAGCCATTGAATGTACGTGCTTTGATAAATGGATTAATCAGTTCTGGAATTGCGATTGTTTTATTGTTTTCTTTAATTGGTTGGGCTGAAAGTCAATTCCCACAGTTAAAAGTAATTCGTAGCACACAAAACACTTTACTATTATCTGGCGGCTTGATCATGCTAGGTGTAGGTATTTCCGTGATCAGCACCTATAGAAGTGTGTTGAAATATTTAAAAATGAAACTCGACGACTTGTATTAATCTACAATTAAAAATCTTCAATCTGTTTTATGACATTATTTGCAAAAGAAAATTACACTTGGATGATTATAGGTGCTGCAATAATAGCACTAGGCATGTTTTTAATGAGTGGTGGAAAGAATACCGACCCCAATGTATTTGACACTAATCAAGTGTATAGCACTACACGTATTACCATAGCCCCCATTGTTATTGTAATTGGGTTATTGATTGAAGTGTACGCTATTTTTAAGAAGCCGAAGAAGGGGTAGAAATTTTCTAGCAACTAAAGCGTATAATCAAATTAATATCACAATAAATAGTGTAATTGAATAGTTGTGCACTCTATGGACAAAATTACCCCTTAAGTTTTGACGCTAGAGTAGCTTCTCCTATTGCAAGGTTATCTTCTAACAAATTTCCAACTTATTTGGATGTTAAGCCAAAGCAAGATGTTCAATCGTACTATGATTATGTTTTAGAAATTCACCAGTTAGCACAAGACAATAATCTTCCTGCTGAAAATATTGAGTTTTTTTTATTTCAAGGTGTTTTGAACCAATACTTTAAATCGGTTTTCGTTTACTTTCCAAATAAACCAAATCAGGATCTAAATCTATGTAATCATTCCATTGAAGTACACCATCAACTACTGTAACTTTTTTACAGAACGCTTCATCTTGTAATGGTTCATAAATGGGATATTTCAGGTAACCCTTTAGATCAAACTGCCCCACCTCATTGTTTGAAAATCTTATTAACAAAGTGTAGTCATCCTGATATTCAACTGCTACTGCCCTGGGGTTCATAAAATATTATTTTAGAGGATCAATGGAGAAAATTTTATTTCCAGATACAGCCAAATCCCAATTAGCCATTAATTCCTCTCTATGTATTTCAATCCAAGCTAAAATTAATTTTTCTTTATTAGCAGGAATCTCTCCCTCTATTAAAACACCAGATGGTATTTCGTAAACAGCTTCTTTACCGCTATATTTTACATGAATATGTGGCAAATTGTGTTGTTTAGTATCCAAATAATACATCGAAATAATCAAGCCGTAAAACATCGAAATGACTGGCATGTAAATTTTTTATAAAGATACCCAAACTCTTATAATTTGAGAACATTAGATCAATAACTATATTTAGGCCGATTTTAACATTCAACCTGAAAAAATGACAATCTTCCAAGCCACTATCATCGCTATTGTAGAAGGATTAACTGAGTTTTTGCCCGTATCGTCCACCGGCCACATGATCATTGCCAGCTCCTTTATGGGCATTGCCAGTGATGATTTTACAAAACTATTTGAAGTGGCTATACAGCTAGGAGCGATACTATCCGTAGTAGTATTGTATTATAAAAAATTCTTCCCCTTAAATCGATGGAATTTTTATTTCAAACTTATAGCAGCTGTTATACCGGCACTTGTTTTTGGGGCTTTATTTTCTGATAAAATCGACGCTTTGCTTGAAAGCACACAAACAGTAGCCATTAGCTTATTGGTGGGAGGAGTTATCCTTATTATTATTGACAAATTTTTTAATAAACCAACCGTTGAAAAAGAAGAGCAAATTTCTTTTATAAAAGCCATTATTATCGGTTGCTGGCAGTGTATTGCTATGATACCCGGTGTGAGTAGAAGTGCTGCCAGTATTATTGGAGGCATGCAGCAAAAACTCACCCGCAATCTCGCTGCAGAGTTCTCATTCTTTTTAGCCGTACCCACTATGGCAGCAGCAACGGGGTATAAGCTATTAAAAGCATATAAAGCAACGCCAGATTTATTGTTAGATAAAGATAATCTCATATTACTGGCAGTAGGTAATACAGTGGCTTTTATAGTAGCTATGCTTGCGATCAAATTCTTTATCGGCATACTTCAGAAATATGGGTTTAAATTCTTTGGTTGGTATCGGGTAATTGTTGGATTAATTTTATTAGCTTTAATAGGTACAGGTTATTTGAATTAGGAATTATGCGTTAAGAATTAAGAATGCTTACTAATGACTATTAACCACTGACTAACGACTAACTTATGAAGACAGCTGATAAAAAAATTATCAATGGTTGGGCTATGTACGATTGGGCTAATAGCGCTTACAATCTGGTTATTACCTCCACTATTTTTCCGGCATATTATGAAGCTGTTACAGGCGATGGAAATGAAGCTACTTCAACTGATTATGTAACACTTTTCGGGAGAACTTTTGTAAATACCTCATTATATAATTATGCACTTGGAATCGCATTCATCATTGTTGCTATAACAGCTCCTTTACTCTCTTCTATTGCAGACTATAAGGGCAATAAGAAAAAATTTCTTTTCTTTTTTTGCACCTTAGGGAGCCTTGGCTGTTCTGGCATGTATTTTTTTGATTCCATGAATGTGGCCTATGGATTAGGTTGTTTAATTCTGGCATGTATTGGTTTTTGGAGTAGTCTGGTTTTTTATAACTCTTTTCTACCAGAGATAGCTGCACCCGAAGATCAGGATCGAGTTAGTGCTAAAGGTTATTCTATGGGTTATATTGGTAGTATGATTTTACAAATCATTTGTTTTGTGTTTGTACTATCGCCTGATTCATTTGGCATTACGACAGGTAAAGCATCTCAAATTTCCTTTTTATTAGTAGGCGTTTGGTGGTGGGGATTTGCCCAGTTATCCCTTCGTAGATTACCTACTTCTATACCTATTGGTAAGCCTGATGATAGTGTTCTCACAAAAGGCTATAAAGAATTGAGTAAGGTGTGGAGCGAGTTAAAGAAATTACCAGTAATAAAGCGTTATCTATTAGCTTTCTTTTTTTACAATATGGGGGTACAAACCGTAATGCTAGTGGCTACATTATACGGGAAAACGGAACTAAATATTCCTACTACCAACCTGATCATAGCTATCCTGATCATTCAATTTATTGCAATCCCGGGTGCTTATACAATTGCCTGGGTATCTCAGAAATTGGGTAATTTCAAAGCATTGATGATAACCGTGTTTTTTTGGATAGTACTTTGTATTATTGGCTATAACTTACCTAAAAATGGTATTTACGAATTTTACGGATTAGCGGTAATGGTTGGCTTTGTTATGGGAGGTATTCAATCTTTAAGCAGAAGCACCTATGCCAAATTAATGCCCGAAACAAAAGATACCACTTCATTTTTTAGCTTCTATGACGTTACTGAAAAAGTATCTATTGTGATTGGCATGTTTAGTTTTGGCTATATCAATGAGCTTTCCGGCTCGCAACGTAACTCCGTATTGGTACTAATTATATTTTTTATTGCGGGTTTATTCTTTTTATTTCGCGCAAACAAAATTTCTCCTCAGCGTTCATGAACATCTATTCTATAAATACAGGGTATTTTAAACTCGATGGTGGTGCCATGTTTGGTGTTGTTCCCAAAAGTATGTGGCAGAAGCTTAATCCGCCTGATGAGCATAATATGTGCAGCTGGGCACTTAGAAGCATACTTATTGAAGATAGTAACAGACTCATTCTCGTAGATACCGGTATGGGTGATAAACAAGATGCCAAATTTTTTGGTCACTACTATTTACACGGAGATGATAGTTTAGATAATTCATTAGCCAAAAATGGGTTTACCAGAAACGATATAACGGATGTGTTCCACACACATCTCCATTTTGATCACTGTGGAGCAACCATCAAAAAACAAGGCGATGAGTTGATATCAGCTTTCCCTAATGCAACACTATGGACCAATAAAAGTCATTGGAATTGGGCTATCTACCCCAACGATCGTGAAAAAGCTTCCTTCTTAAAAGAAAATATTTTACCCATGGAAGCAAGCGGAAAATTATCTTTTACAGACGAGCCAAATGAGGCTTTTGACAAAAATGGTTTGTTAGGAGAAGTGGCATTTTCTGAAAGTGTTTCTATTCGTTTTGTAAACGGCCATACCAAAGCTATGATGCTGCCTCAAATCAAATATAAAGGGCATACCATCGTATATATGGCCGATCTATTACCTTCTGTTGCACATATACCATTGCCATATATTATGGGATATGATATGTTTCCACTAACTACCCTGCAAGAAAAGAAATCTTTTTTACAGGAAGCAGCTACTAATAATTACATTCTGTTTTTTGAACATGATGCTCATCATGAATGCTGCACTGTAAAAGTAACCGAGAAGGGTATTCGTGCCGATAGATTACTAAAGCTTACAGAATTATAAGCTATCGCTTGGATATCATGGAACTTAAGGGATATCGCAGGTTTTGATAATTCATCATATCTACTTTTACCGATCCAACAACAATAGGACTTTCAATTCTCAGTGGAATATGATTGGCATCATCGCTAACCCAAACCGTCATTTTTTCACCGCCGGAGAAAAGGGTTCCTTTAACCAATAATGGTTTGAATTTAATCGCATTAAACTTACCGTATTTAGTTTTTATGGTTTCTTTACCCAGATACTTGATATATAAATTATAAATTTCATTATCTAAGTACATAGAAAATGGAATCTTATCCTCTATCTGGTATTTAGTAAAATCAATATTACGAGCGTAATAAATAGCACTCAACACATCTTGAATACAGTTTGGAACTTTTATAACTCCTTTAGTACTGGTAGCCGTATTAGCTTGTTGATTGAAAGTTACACTTTCATTAATCTTATACCCCCCTTCATTCACATCGCGTAAGAACTTTAAGGGTTGTAAAGTAGCCGTATCTATAAAAGATTCATACTTATCCCGCACTTTAAAAATCCAGTCGTAGCTTGAATTAGAAGTACCCTCCCCTATAATATGGTAAACAGGTTTATTATTCAGCTTCTCTGTTTGAACAGTAAATGTTGCTGCACCTGCATTTACATAAATGCCAATAACAGAATAAAATACATTAAAACTGATCTGCTCACCATCTTTAAAAGCGAAGTTTCGAATACCGCAAAAATCATCCCCGGCCGATAAGCGGATGCTTGTAAAACAGATGCATAGTATCAATACTAATTTCTTCATTCCACGGTAGATTTATTTTTAAATATCCTAACACCAAGCACAAAAATGGTTCCTAGAATAGCAGGTAATAGTAAATTAATCAACCAGATACTGGCAGCCATAGCAATGATGCCTAAACTATTGCTTGTAAACAATCCAAATAAAATTAAGCTTACTTGGCCCCTTAAACCAAGCTCCGCTAATGTAATTGTGGGAACAATTGCTAAAACAAGTAAAAGAACACCTACTAAAGCGAATACATCAAGCCAAAAAATTGATATATCAAAAACGCTAGACATTAGATAGTACTGTAATAAAAAAACAAAAAAACGAAGGAAAGAATAGCCGAGGATACGAAATAATTGCGAATAGGAAAACACTTCAAGTCGCTCTACAAAAAATCTGTATTTAGTAACAATAGGAATACGCTCTAGCAATTCTATCAAGCCAGGCATTCTAAAATAAGCCAATGAAAAAAGACTAACCCCAACCGTTATAATATAGATCAAGCTATCTAGCCAGAAAATAGATAATCCCGGTATTTGATGAGTACTATCTAACATATTCAACCGCAGATAAAGTAAGCAAATTGCACCCATTACAAAAGTTGTAATAATTTGTGCCATACTCCCTACAAACGATAATACTACACCTCTCAGTCTATTTCCTTCCCGCAAAAAAATAGCTCTGCCCGCAGGTTCCCCTATCCTGTTAAAAGTACTAAAACCCATTGCCTGTCCGGCGAAAATAGCTTTACAAGCAGCCAAAAAGGAAAGCTTCTCCATGTTCGCTGTTTGTATTTGCCACTTACGTGCTTCAATTCCCCAATTCGCTAACATAAGTATAACAACGAATGATAAATTCCAAAAGTTACTGCTATTAACCGCTTTAACAATTTCTTGCCATGACTGCTGTACATCCCTTTGTTCTTGAATTTTATAGTAAATAGACCATGAAAACCAAATAAATAGCGCAGGACCTACCACATAGTTCAGTAAAATTCGAATTCTTTTCCTCAAATCAATTTTTTGTAAAGGTCGGGAAATAGTTATTAAGTTACTGAGTTATTAGGTTACAGAGTTATTAGGTTATTACCTATAAGTGGTTAATTTTATCGTATCAATAACTTAATAACCTAATAACTCTGTAACTTATTAACCTAACTCATCCTATAACCATCCTTGGTATAGACCCCGGTACCCAACAAATGGGTTATGCTATTATACGTATTCATGGGTCTTCCATAAAGGTTGAAAAATTAGATACGCTGCGCCTAACCAAGGAAAAAGATATTTACAAACGATTAGAAATAATTCATACAACAATTGTATCCCTCATTGAAGCATATCATCCAACCGACTTTGCTATTGAAGCCCCTTTTTTCGGTAAAAACGTACAAAGCATGTTGAAGTTGGGAAGAGCACAAGGCGTTGCTATTGCAGCAGCTATGCAATATGGCATGAGCGTTACAGAGTATGCTCCCAAAAAAGTAAAACAATCCGTTACAGGTAATGGCAATGCCGATAAAGAGCAAGTATGGAAAATGCTGGTACAGATTTTAGGGTTGAAGGAAAAACCCTCATCTTATGATGCTACCGACGCGCTATCAGTAGCCTATTGTCATTATTTACAAATAACAAGTGTGCTTAAGACAGGTACTAA
>JAIEQT010000019.1 GCA_019747455.1 Chitinophagaceae bacterium
CCTTATCACAGGAAGTGGCTAAAACAGGCGTTACGTTAAATATTATGGGTCCGGGTTCTCATAATACCCCAGCCATTAATCGGATATATAAAAAGAAAGCTGAACAAACAGGACAAACTTTTGACGAAGTTAAGGCAGCGGCTATTAGCCAAATACCCGTTGGAGCCCTTGGAGAGGCAGATGATTTTGCTAGCTTAGCACTATGGCTTCTAAGCCCACAAAGCCGATACATTACGGGACAAACCATTACCGTAGATGGTGGAGCGATTAAGGGGGTGTGATCGAATCTGGAATCGTCAGTCTTCAATCTGTTTTTATTAGTAATTGAGGATTGTAGATTACAGATTGAAAATAGTTAACCATGTTAATTAATTATGTACCTTACTATATCCAAAAAATTGCTGCATGAAAAAAATTTATTGTTGGGTAGTTCTCGTTTGTTTGTTTTTGATGTACATGGCCAGTAACGGTATTGTACTGAATACATTCAATTTATATTTACCTGAGTTTGCCAAAGCCTTTAATGTAGATATTGCTAAAGCAACAAGCTTAGCAGCTATATTATATTTAGTACTTGCCTTGCCGCTACCGCTAGTTGGCTTTTTACTAGAACGCTTCTCCCCAAAAAAACTAATTGTTACCGGTGCTATAGGGGCATCAGCTGGTTTATTTTTTTTAGCCAATGCTACAAGTTTCGGGATGGTTCGGGCATTCACAATTGTATACCCGCTATTTCTTTGTTTGGTTGGATTACTTACAAGTATGTATGTAATCAATAACTGGTTTGTAAAATTCAAAGGCGTTGCAACAGGTACTTTATTAATGGCGAGCAGTGTTGGTCCGGCTATATTTGCACCACTAGTAGGAAAATGGATCAAAATACTGGGCTGGCAAACTGCCGCTCAGTACCAAGCCATAATTTGTACCTGTTTAATTTTACTTCCTGCTCTTTTAATCTTTTCTCATCCTGCAAAAATTAATGCTTATGCCGATGGTATTGAAGGTACTGTGGGCAAGCAGCCAAAAGTAGATAGTGCCGAACGTAAATCATTGCTTAAAAAAGCGTTGGTATCGAGCGAGTTTTATATGTTAGCACTAGTTACCGCAGCACTTTGGTTCTGTATTGGCGGCTTCATTCAAAATCAGCGTAATTATCAGGCCGATCTACTATTAGATGTTGCCCAAAGTGGTAAGCTACAAGGTGTTTTTTTTACGTGTGGATTATTAGGTAAGTTTTTATTCGGCTTTTTAGGAGACAAGTTTGATGTGAAAAAAATCATGTTACTAAGTGTTGTAAATATGTTTTTGGGTTGCCTATTTCTGTATCTAAGCTTACATGATAAAACCTTTGTAATACCGTGCGCTATTGTATTTGGTCTAGGTTATAGCGGAACTTTTACTATGATCCAATTATATATTATTAACTTGTTTGGAGGTGCGGCTTACGGAACTATTTTGGGATTACTTTCGTTTATTGATACCATTTGTGCCTCTATAGGTGTAGCTGTACTTGGGAGTATGCGAAAGGCAAATGGAAATTATGAAAAAGCTTTCATGCTGATGATGATTTTGACCCTTATTTCAATAGTGGTTACCTTTATCATCAACCAAAAGGCAAAAAAAGGTGTTATACTATCTAATTAAAAGAAATGCTAAAAAAGAACCTTAATGCTTCCGTTATATTTCATGTTATAAAACTTTCAGAAACATGGAAGCGTAATGGTGATGCTATTACACAACAATTTGGCATTACTACCCAGCAATGGTTGATTTTACTACTATTAGCAAAAGATCCCAATATCCTTTACTTTAAAGATAATCCACAAGAGAAGCCCATGATGGCCAAGGAACTGGCAGAAGCAATGAACGTAAGCCGTGCTAATATTACCAACTTACTGAATGTGTTAATTAGAAAAAAATTAGTGGTACAATTGGAGGATATTCACGACAAAAGAAGAAAACGATTGACCTTAACAGAAGCCGGTAAAAAACTAGTTGATAAAATGGAATTTGTTCGACAAGAATATAACAAGAGGCTTTTTGCTAAATTTTCTAAAGCCGATAAATTACAATTCACTGAATTTATTGATACCTGTTTACAAGCTATGAGGCACGATAATTTAGTGAAGTAACTTTTTTATAAAACATGAAAAATATATCCCTCTTAGCTATTGCATTATTTATCATAATTGCTTGCGCGCATAAAAAAATACGTAAAGAAGAATCAAAAAAAGATTGGTGGAAAGAAGAAATTGTTTATCAAATTTATCCGCGCAGTTTTAAGGATAGCAATGGGGATGGTGTGGGCGATTTGAAAGGCATCATTAGTGAATTAGATTATTTAAAAAGCTTAGGTATTACGGCTATATGGCTTAATCCCATCTATGAATCGCCCAACGATGACAATGGTTATGATGTAAGTGATTACAGAAAAATTCTTGGAGAATTTGGCACAATGGAAGATTTTGATGCGCTGCTAAAAGGCTTACACGACAGAAATATAAAGTTAGTTATGGACTTGGTAGTAAACCATAGTAGTGATGAACATGAATGGTTTAAGCAAAGTAAAAGTTCACGAGATAGCAAGTATAGAAATTATTATCACTGGTGGAATGCTGAGCGGGGAACGCCTCCTTACCGTTATAGTTTATTCGACATCAATCACGATGCCTGGAAATATGACGCTGCCACTAATGCTTACTATTTACATTATTTCTCCCGTAAACAACCCGATTTAAATTGGGAGAACCCCGCATTGAGAAATGAAATTTACGAAATCATGAAATTTTGGGCTGATAAAGGTATTGATGGGTTCCGACTGGATGCTTTTGGCTTTGCTTCGAAGGATACCAGCTTCCCTATTTTTCCAAAAGGATTTGAAAAAAATTTCATGTTATATTATTCGATGGGGCCGCATTTGCATGAATATTTACAAGAAATGAATAAAGAGGTTTTAAGTAAATATAAACTTATGAGTGTTGCAGAAGGTGCCGGTAATAGTTTTAAAGATGCGCACGATTTAGTTGATGCCAATAGAAATGAATTGAATATGGCGTATGCTTTTGAAGGTGTAGACATTCCCAAGGCGAGTGGTTTTAGTTTATTGCATTTTAAAGAAGTATACTCGCGTTGGGATAGTGCTTTTGCGAATAACGGGTGGCTTTCTATTTTTTTAGCTAATCACGATCAGGCCAGAATGGTTACAAGATTTGGTAATGACAATCCGGCATTCAGAGAAAAATCATCTATGCTACTTACCACTTTTATCATGACGATGCGAGGAACACCCTACTATTATAACGGTGATGAATTAGGTATGACCAATGCCTATTTCACTGATATCAAACAGTATAAAGATATGCCTACACGCAACGAGTATCAGTTCCAATTAAAGCAAGGGGCCGATATGAGTGCCTTTATGAAAAAGATCCAGTTTGAGTGTAGAGATAATGGAAGAACACCTTTTCAATGGGATAGTACTGTAAATGCCGGTTTTACATCAGGTAAGCCTTGGTTAAGTATTAATCCAAACTATAAAACTATTAATAAAGCTATTCAAGATAAAGACCCCAATTCTGTATTAAGCTACTTTAGAAAAATAGTAACTATTCGTAAATCTAACCCCATATTAGTACACGGAAAATATACCTTGCTTGATAAAGAAAACCCTACTGTATATGCTTATACCCGTGAATGGGAAGGTAAAAAGTGGCTGATACTACTAAACTTTAGTACTACAGAATCGAGCGTAAAAATTGGCTATAACTATCGAACAAAGAAACAAATCATCAATAACTATAATGTAGTCACTACTTCCGAAAAACTAAGGCCTTATGAGGCGGTAGTTTATGAGCTGTAAGCTTATTCATCCACTACTTCGTTCTTACATAAAGGATCGGGGTATTCCAAGTTGTAAGTAATTTGCCATCTTTTTCAACTTGCTCCAAAACGCTTAACTGTTTATCAGTAAACTTTTCTGTAAGTGTAAACTTCATACCATTACCTAAGTTATTAGGAGATATGGTATTAAAAGTTTTATCCTTTGGGTCCCAAGTATAATCGGCACCTTTAAAGGTAGGAGAGGTTACTAATTGTGTGTAGTCGAAACGTAAATCAGTATTATCGTTTCTTATTTCTTCTTTTTTCCAAGAATTTAATTGATACGTAGTTAAATGAATGATACCGCCTTCCCTTTCTTCAAATAAGAATAAATAGGGTTTTAGATCTATCTGTTTACCATCAATTAGGTAGTAACTTTCTTCGATTATAAAAAATCCTTTAAGATCTTTTGGTACATTGTTAACCTTATGCGTGGCAACTCTATTTACATGTATGGCTAGTGGATGTATTTGTTTACCTGCTTTTATTTCGGCTATTACTTGGTTACTATTATCAAAATCTCCTGTGATATACTGTTGAAAACGAGCGAGGAGGGGTGATTGTTTCTGGGCTTGTAACTGAACCCCAGTAAAAACTAGTAAAAAAGTAAGCACGCTATATTTCATAATTTTTAGTTTTAAACGCGAAGGCGCCAAGACGCTAAATCCCTTATACCTCATACCCTATACCCTATACCTCGCAACCGTCCAGGGTGAAACAATAGGTTGCTCTTTGATGATAAATACTTTTTGTCGCATAAACCTTTTAATAGCAGAAGGCCCCATTCTTGTTCCACCTATCCCACTCAACTTAAAAGAATTTTTTTCTCCCTCATGCATAATAGCTGTTAATGCCGCATCATTGATACTGATGGCCCCCCCATCAATCCGGGAGCCAACTTCCATAGCTTCTTCAACCGTAGCTGCAAAAACAGCACCACTCAAGCCATACACCGTTCCATTTGCTAATGTTATAGCTTCTTCTTTGGTTTCAAATGGCATTACAGGAATGATCGGACCAAAAGTTTCTTCCTGCATCAACTTCATATTATGCGTTACATTCACCACTACCGTTGGCCTACAATAATAACCACCATTTATTTCTTCGCATTTTGTGCTACCGGTTAATATCTCCGCACCTTGCTCAACAGCATCACGCAAATGATCATTGATAATGGCTACTTGTTTTTCAAAAATAATCGGACCGATTTCGCCATGATGTATATTATCTGCATTGAGTATAAAACTCTCCGCCTTCTTCACCAACAGTTGTGTAAATGCATCATAAATAGTATCCTGCACATATACCCTTTCGATAGATAAGCAGCTTTGTCCGGCATTGGCAACACTACCCCACACAATCGAATCAGCAGCATATTCTAAGTTTGCTCCTTCCAATACAATAGCAGGATCTTTTCCGCCCAGCTCTAAAAATACAGGTATCATTCTTTTACTGGCTGCATCATATACTTTTTGTCCTGTTGCCGTACTTCCGGTAAAACAAATTAAATCACAGTTATTCACCAATGCTGTACCTACCCTTCCATCGCCGGGTATGTACGATAATACATTCGATAAACGCGGAACTGCGTCGATGGTTTTATTGATTACTTCAATAAACCTTGGCGTTACTTCACTGGGTTTTACAATAACACTACTGCCTGCTAATAAAGCAGGAATAGTATCAATCAATGATAGTAATAAAGGAAAATTCCAAGGAGAGATCACCCCAATCAATTCAAAAGGCACTAGTGCTTGTTGCAACTTTATAAAAGGAATAGAAGAATCTTTTTTGGCTTCGCCGGAAAAAAAATTTCGGGCAATACCACACCAACGATCTATTGATGCTGCAACAATATCAGCTTCTAACACTGTTTCCCAAGCCCTACCTGTATCGATACTCAAGGCTTCAATCAAATCGCCTCGCTTCTCCATTACAGCCGCCTTCCATTCTTGTAATACGCCAATTCTATTTTCTACTCCGCTTTTTTTCCACTCGGTTTGATGCATCCTCAATGCTGCACATCGATGTTCAACAACCTCATCCGATAAATCGGGGATTTCATAATCGTATATACCGGTGCGGGGGTTTCTAATCTTCATGCTATAAATGTTCGACTCCTACGGAGTCGTTATATCAACAATAACTTAATAACCAATAACTATCAACTTATTACTCCTTTATGCTTTAACGCCTCAATTACACCCAATTGCATTTGTATAAAATGCGATCGGTCGGGTTTTTTATCAGTTAAGGAGTTAACTGGATAAACAGACTCTTGATATGTTTTGGTAAAAAGTTCCATGCGCATCCGCGATAAATAATTAGCCATACCGGGGCGATTACGGTGTTGCCGTAACGCCTCAATATGAATAGTGGCATTAGCTACCATTGATTCTCCAAAACCGGCTTCTATCAATTTTACTCCCTCATAGTTTACAATTTGTGAATGCCCATCTGTACTGGCAGCAGGGATAGCATATCCTGTAATACCGGCGCTATTAGCACTTATCACATATGCCATATTTTCGATTGACCTGGCCAGTTTTGCAATATTTTTTGGAGTAGCTGTTAATGCTCCTACTTCAGATGTATTATGCAAAAAAACTTCAGCTCCACGCAATGTTAAACATCTGACGATTTCCGGATAAAGAATTTCTTCAGATGCAATGCAAGCTAAATTACCAATTGCTGTTTTAGCAACCGGGAATAGACTTTCTTCCCCATATATCGCTATATATTTATCTAGTACATCATGCGGTGTTGGCGCAAACATACTATTCAACCTACGGTAGCGAAGTATCAGTTCACCAGTTGGGTCAATAATAAAACAGGCTTGAAAATATAAATCCGGAAAATGTGGATCACGCTCATATACATTACCACTTAAAAATATTTGCGCATCAATGGCTGCTTGTTTAATAGCGTCGTATATATCACCCTCCATATCTATACAACCCTTATCGCGCCATTCTTCCATCGATTCACCCATGGGGAAACCGGTTAAAAAATATTCGGGAAGAACAACCAATCTTAGATCTTGCCCAATAAAAGCTTTGCTCGCTTTTATTTGTTTGCCAATGCGCGACAATGCATGCATCATTTTTTCTTTGGCTGAGGCATAGTTAGCGCAACTATTTACGGCTTCGGTAGTCACTTGTAAGGCAAGCGCTTTATAGGGTGCAATATGGTGGGTCATAGTATTGCTTTAAAATTAGTTAACTTCATTAACTAAATTATTAATTTGTTGAACTAAATGTACATTATGTTGGCCGATTTATTAATTGTTGGTGCGGGTTCAGCAGGTATGACCGCGGCTATTTGTGCAGCGCAAAGAGGTAAGCAAGTAATAGTGGTAGAAAAAGCAGCTGAGCCGGGCGGAACATTGCACTATATGGCCGGACATTTAAGCGCTGCTGGCACCAGGCTTCAGCAAGAGAAAGGAATCCTAGACACACCGGAAGAACACTATGCAGATATAGCCCGTATTAGTAGGGATACCATGAATTCTGTTATTACTAAAAAAGCAGTGGTGTTAGCCCCAAAAACATTGAATTGGCTGGAAGAACTGGGTTACCCATTCCATGAAAAAGCACCTCTTATTATTTACGGCCATGAACCTTATGGTAAACCTAGAACTTATTTAGGTATCGATGATATTCGTCCGCTTATTAATGCACCCGGTAAAACCGTTTTGAAAATATTGAAGCCATTATGGGATCAATATGTTGCAGCGGGAAAGATTACCGTATATTATAATACGAGGATGGTTGGGATGGAGGTGGAGGGGAACCGCTGTATCGGGATGCGGGTTACGGGATGCGAGTTACGGGTTACGGGATACGAGTTACGGGATACGGGTAAAGAAGAAACAGCCCGTAACGCGTATCTCGTATCTCGAAACTATATATTAACCACTGGTGGTTATGCTTCTAATCCTGAATTATTTAAAGAAGTAACTGAAGGTGTTACTCGTTTAATAAGTACGGCCAATCCTAACTCAACGGGCGATGGTATAATAGCCGCGGGCGCCGGCGGCGCGCGCGTCAGTAGGGGACCAAAAAATATCACTACTCTTGGTGGTTTTGA
>JAIEQT010000468.1 GCA_019747455.1 Chitinophagaceae bacterium
TTTTTTCGGCTAATTCACCCTGCAATTGTAAATTATCTTTTGTAAGAGAATCTGCTTTAGCCGATACACTGGTAAACTCTGCTTCCAAAGCCGTACGAGCACTATCAATATTGCTGATCTTAGTTTCTAAAAGTGTTACCGTTTCTTTATGCTGACTTTTATCATAAAAAATATACCCCCAGGTACCTAATAATGCTGCGATTAGAATACCATAAATTAACTTCCGATTGTCTTTTTGAGGGGTGTTACCCTGCTGAAAATCCTGCGTGCTCATAAAATAATGCTTAAAAAGTTTTTCTACAAGTGGTATTCTAAAACCATGCCAAAACCTGATATGAAAACGATTTTGTTAACAAAATAGTATAAAAAAACCTTGATTTTAGCGTCTTACAGGGCATCTTTGAGGTATGGCAACGGAAAAAATTATCGGCGATTGGAAGAAAAATAAGTTTAAGCCTATTTATTGGTTAGAAGGAGAGGAGTCTTATTTTATTGATCAAGTGGTGGAATATGCTGAAAAAAACCTACTTACCGAGGCGGAAGCAGGGTTTAATCTTACTATTTTTTATGGAAAAGATGCTGATTGGGCGGCAGTTGTAAATGCCTGTAGAAGATATCCCATGTTTGCTGATAAGCAAGTGGTTATATTAAAGGAGGCCCAGCAAATGAGGGATATAGAGAAGTTGGAAGGGTATATAGAAAATCCACTGCACTCTACTATTTTCATTGTGAGCCACAAAGAAAAAAAAGTAGACGGACGGGGTAAGCTCGCTAAAAGTTTAAAGAAAAATGCAGAAATACTCAGTACTAAAAAGTTATATGATAATCAATTGGTCCCTTTCACAGCGGAGCTGGTACAATCTAAAAATCTGAGTATAAGTACCAAAGCCCTTCATATGTTGGTTGAACATGTAGGTAGTGATTTGAGTAGGATTGATAATGAGATCGATAAATTGATAGTAAATTTATCGGGAAGAAAAAATATAACGGAAGACGATGTAGAAAAATATATTGGTATTAGTAAGGAGTACAATGTTTTTGAGTTACAGTCGGCCATTGCTATAAAAGATTTTGCAAAGTGTATCCGTATCATTCAATATTTTGAATCAAATCCTAAGGCTGGACCAATACAATTGATTTTGCCGTCTGTTTTCAATCTATTTAGCAAAGCCTATATTTTAAGGGCAAATAATATTACTGATGAGAATAATGCTTTAAAAATATTAGAACTTAAATCAACGTACCAAACTAAAGAACCACTGATCGCTGCGCGCCGGTTCGATATGACTGCTATAGAAAGGATACTACTAACCTTGCACCATTACAATTTGCGTTCGGTAGGTATTGGCTCAGGTACAGCAGGCGATGCCGGTTTGTTAAAAGAATTAGTGGTAAAAATTATGCATGCTGCTTAAGCAGTTCCCTGGCTTCTTTTGCATCATTATGTAGTTGTGATTTTAATGCATCCAGCCCGTCAAATTTTACTTCTCCACGTAAATAATGATGTACGGAAATTTGCATTTGTTGATGATAAATATCTTCGTTGAAATCAAAAATATTGACTTCAATTACGCGTTTCTTTCCATCTACGGTTGGACGTAAACCTATGTTCATCATGCCCCTCTCAAACCTGCCATCCGCTAACCGAATCCTCACTGCATAAACACCATTTGCAGGTATTAATTTTTCTTCACTGCTTATGTGCAAATTGGCAGTAGGAAAGCCTATGGTTCTGCCTAACTTATTTCCTTCAACAACAATCCCTTCAAAGTTATACGCGTATCCCAAAAATGCATTGGCAACAGCAATATCATGATCAAGTAATGCCTGTCTGATTTTTGTAGAGCTGATCACTATCTCATTTAATACCTCCTCACTGATTTCCATAACTTCAAAACCTAGTTTTTTACCATACGTTTCCAGTAAATGATAATCCCCTTCTCTGCCTTTGCCAAATCGATGGTCGTAGCCGATAATCACACAAGCCGGTTTGAAATAATGAAATAAGAAATGATGCACATAATCATGTGCCGTTTGATTAGCAAACTGATGATCAAATGGAATTACTACTAAATGATCGATACCGGCAGCTTGGAGTAAATGAATCTTTTCTTGTAATGTATTTAGTATTTTTATATCACCGGGTACAGAAGAAACAATTTTGCGGGGATGGGGATGAAAAGTTATGATTACGGTTTCTCCGCCAATTCTGGCAGCCTCTTTTTTTAATTGGGTAATAATTTGTTGATGTCCCTTATGTACGCCATCAAAAGTACCAATAGTAATTACTGCTTTTCTAAAATCGGGCAAAGAACCCACCAATTCACGATGTACCTTCATATAGCTGCAAAATTACAAAGGGAAGTGTAACTTCGCGCCAAATTATCCATATGTCGCTTTACGATAAACGAGGAGTTTCTGCACAAAAAGAAGAAGTACACGCCGCTATCCAAAAATTAGATCAAGGTTTATATCCTCATGCTTTTTGTAAAATTTATCCTGATTATCTATGTAACGATAAAGACTGGGTGAATATCATGCATGCCGATGGGGCAGGTACAAAAAGCATTCTAGCTTATTTATGGTGGAAAGAAACAGGCGATATTTCAGCCTGGAAAGGTATTGCACAAGATGCGGTAGCGATGAATCTAGATGATTTGCTTTGTGTGGGCATAACGGATAATCTATTGTTCTCATCTACTATTGATCGTAATAAAACTGTTATTAATGGCGATATTTTGGAAGCTATTATCAATGGTACACAAGCTTTTTTTGATACACTCAAGGAAACCGGGGTACATATTCACTATTTAGGCGGAGAAACCGCAGACGTTGGCGATGTGGTTAGAACCATTGCTGTTAACGGTACGATGACGGCTCGCTGGCCGAAATCAAAATTGATAACGAATGAAAAAATTGCGCCAGGCGATGTGATTGTTGGTTTTGCCAGTGCAGGTAAGGCAAGCTATGAAACGGAATACAATAGTGGCTTGGGAAGTAATGGGTTAACAAGTGCCAGGCACGATGTATTGGAAAAAATGTATAGTATCGAATATCCGGAAACCTTCGAACCTGGGTTACCCAATGAAGTAGTATATATCGGCAAAAACAAAATGACTGATACCATCGATATTGAAGGTAATCAAATATCCGTCGGTAAATTATTATTGTCTCCCACGCGAACCTATGCCCCTTTATTAAAAAAAATTTTGGAAGCGCATTTCAATGATGTTCATGGCATTATTCATTGTAGCGGAGGTGGACAAACAAAATGTATGAAATATCTACCCGGTAACTTCAAGATTATAAAAGATAATTTATTTGCGATCCCACCGGTATTCAATTTAATTCAATCAAATTCCGGAGCCGATTGGCGTGAAATGTATCAGGTATTTAATATGGGTCACCGACTCGAAATATTCACGAATGCCTCGGCTGCCGAAAACATGATAAAAACCGCGGCATCTTTCGATATAGAGGCTAAGATTATCGGAAGGGTTGAAGCTTCTTTAACTAAAGAGTTAGTACTGAGTGGAAGTTTTGGGGAGATTGTATATACTTATTAACAAGCTTTAATGGCTTGCCGCCTTATATTTGTAATATCATAATCAGCGCGTATGGCCGAAACCGTTATTTCACTGAAACAAGTTAATATCTATCAGGGACAAAGTTTGATTCTGAAAGATGTAAACTTTGACATCAACAAAGGTGAGTTCGTGTATTTAGTTGGAAAAACTGGAACGGGTAAAAGTAGTTTATTGAAAACCTTATATGGGGAGCTAAAACTTACCGAGGGCCAGGCTTCTGTAGTAGGTTTTGACCTGCGATTAATGGATTGGAAAAAGGTACCTTATTTGAGAAGGAATTTAGGTGTGGTATTTCAAGACTTTCAATTACTCACTGATAGAAACGTGCACGAAAATTTAAAATTTGTTTTAAAAGCAACCGGCTGGAAGGATGAACGCTTGATCGAAGAAAAGATCAATGATGTATTGGATAAAGTGGGTTTGAAAAGTAAAGGATTTAAAATGCCCTTCGAAATGAGTGGTGGCGAGCAGCAAAGAGTAGATATAGCCCGGGCTTTACTAAATTCCCCTAAACTCATTTTAGCCGATGAACCAACAGGTAACCTCGATCCGGAAACCAGTGATGAAATTATGCAGCTATTGATTCAAATTGCAAAGGATTATGGAACAACAGTTGTTATGGCTACCCACGATTTTATCGTAATTAATCGGTATCCTTCCAGGATGTTAAAAACAGAGGGAGGCAAAGTGGTGGATAGTGCTAATCTGATGATGGCTTAGTAGCAAATATGGTATCTATCATGGTACCTGCGTTGATACGATTATTAAACTTATTTTCCAGTAGTTTTTTTCTAATACTGATTTCTTCTTCTGTGAAAGGTTGATGATAAAGTTGCGAGATAATATTTTTAAAAGCATTGGCGCTAGTACCTACGTGACAAGCTGCTTCTAGTCCGGATCCGGTAACGGTAGCTTCATTCGCAATTATATGTTTCCCATTAAATAGAGCGTTTAAAAGTTTGATTTTAATCCCCGTATCAATAAAAGATGGTAATACATGAATATGTGCTTTAGCGATCATATCTTGTAACTCTTTCTCTCCGGGGTTAGCAACCAAGCATGTATGCTGCTGGGAATGTGCTAGTTTATATAATTTGTCAGATGGATTTTTGCCGGTAATTACGAAGGGTATTTTCAATTCAGTAAATACATGTTTTAATAACCAAGTAGCGGCTTTTTCATTTGCCTCAACGCTTAAATCGCCATGGTATAAACAATAACTGCCTACGCCTGTTTGTGTGCTTAGTTCCCAATCCGGAAGGAAAGCAGGTACTTCAATAATATTGGCTCGTTTATATTGCGTGCGATAAAATTGTGCGTCTGCATCAGATAATGTAAAAATAGCAGCGGCTTTTTCAGCTAATAAAGCTTCATATTTTTTTAATAAATAAGCTTCATGTTTATAATACAGTTTTCGGAAAATAGATTTTGTGCAGCCTACTAAATCGCCATAATATTTTTGCTCTATATTATGTGATCTTACATAAATCGACCTATTCTTAAACCGAGTATCCATGATCATTCCGCTGGTGTGCACACCCTCTACTAAAATGGGGTAATTATTCTCTAATAGTCTTTCAAACAATTGCTTATTCGATCTGGTACTTACGATGTAGGGTAATTTATTGGAGAAGCCGGCGTGACCCTCAATACGATCATAGTAGTAAACAGATTTGCAATATTGCGCAAGCGCAACTTGTTCAGTCTGTTTATACTTAAAACAATGCAAATGAATACCGATGCCTAAATGGTGTAAAGTTCTAATAAGGTGAAATTGATCTATACCCCCGCCATAGTCGGCCGGGAAGGGTATATCTAACGCTACAAGATGTATTTCTTTACTCACGAATTAGTTTTCGATAAAAATTAAGCAACTTATGTTCTTCGTTTTGCCAATGTAACGAGTCTCTGGCTTTCAAACAATTCTCTCTAAGTTGTTGGTAGAGAACATCATCGGCAAGTAAATTGTTTATGGCGAAGGCAATTGTTTCAGGATTGGTATCTGGAATAAGGTAGGCAAACTGGTACTGATCATTAATTCTGACATATTCCGGGTAATTAACACAAATCTGAGGGATACCCGCCATCATATAATCGAAGAATCTATTAGCTAAGGAATAATATTGATTAGCTCCCTTTGCCTCAAACAGCGTCAGACCGATATAGGCTCTTTGTGTGAGCTTACGCAACTCAAGTGGAGAGAGCCTCCCAAGGAATTGAACCTTATCGTCAACCCCATAGCGTCTGACCGTATCTTTCGTTTCTGCCAAAAAATTGCCTTCGCCGGCTATTACGAGCGGAATCTCTATTGCGTTCATTGCAGGTATCAATTGTTCAAAACATCTGCCTTGATTAACAGAGCCTTGATAAATAATAAATTTATTAACTTTCTCATTATCAATATTTTCTAATGTATATTTAAATGAAATATTTCGAATTATTTGGTATTCCACCTGATAATTTTGATAGTATAAATCAGCTAGATGTTTGTTAACAGTATAGCCATACTTGAATTTTGGTACGCTCCATTTTTCTATTAGCGACCAAATTCTAAAAATGGTCTGACGCTCATAGACTTCTTTCTGCTCGGTGAAGTATTCATGCGCATCATAAACCCTTCGTTTACCTCTAATTGCGGATATGCATAGTATCGGTAATATGGTATCCAAATCAATAGCACATAACAAGTCTAATCGCTTGAATAACAAGTATATAAATAGTTTAATGTTATACTCGAAATAGAATAATGGGCCTTTTGTAAAAAGACAAAAAAGTCTTTTTTGGCAGAATATTTCAGGCGAGAGATTAGGCGAATTTGTTAGTCTTCTCCCTATGAGATATACCGCAAACCCGTCTGACGCTAGGGAGCGGCAGATACGCTGCATGCGTTGATCGGTTACCAAATCGTTTGTAACAGTAAAAACTATCCGCTTCAGAACTATTTTTTTGATAAAAATAGGACAAGGTGCGTTAGATCAAATAATTTATTAAATAATAATTATTAACTAATTGATTACAAATTATTTATAAAGTTTATTTTTTATTAAAAATGAGAAAATAATATATTTCTACACCGGTTATACACAGGTTTTTTTTCTTTCTCGGAAATATTGCCTTTTTCTGTTATGTTCGCAAGTATTAAATGGAATGTAAGTGAGATTAAAATCATTAGAAATCAAAGGGTTTAAGAGCTTTGCTGATAAAACGGTCGTGAGCTTCGATGAGGGTATAACCGGTATTATTGGTCCGAACGGATGTGGTAAAAGTAATATCATCGACAGTATTCGTTGGGTAATAGGAGAGCAAAAAATATCTTCTCTGAGAAGTGAAAACCTGGATGCCCTGGTTTTCAATGGCAGTAAAACAAGAAGCGCCAGCGGATTGGCTGAAGTGAGTTTAACTTTTGAAAATACCAAAAATTTACTCCCTACAGAATTTAGTACGGTTACTGTTACCCGCAGATTTTATAAAAATGGAGAAAGCGAATATCGTCTTAATGATGTGAGTTGTCGGTTGAAGGATATTCACAATCTCTTCCTAGATACAGGTGTAAGTACAGACAGTTATGCCATTATTGAACTAGGAATGGTAGACGATATCATCAAAGACAAGGAAAATAGTAGAAGAAGAATGCTGGAACAAGCTGCGGGCATTACTATCTATAAAACGAGAAAAAAAGAAGCTAAAAATAAACTGGATGCTACTGAACAAGATCTGGCTCGTATCGAAGATTTATTGTTCGAGATAAATAACCAGTTAAAAACGTTGGAAAGTCAGGCTAAAAAGGCAGAGAAGTTCTACGAAATAAAGAAAGAATACAAAGAAGTTGCAATCGAATTAGCCAAAGCGGCCCTGGAAGGATTTAATATCACGTATAAAGAATTAAACGAACAACAAGAAACCGAACTCGATAAAAAAATTCGCTTAGAAGCCGAGATCGCCACAGAGGAGGCAGCCATTGAGCAAGAGAAAGTAGCTTTTATCACGCAAGAGCGTGCCTTACAAAGCATGCAGCATGGATTCAATGATCTCATACAAAACTTACGTACAAAAGAGAATGAAAAGAATTTAGCTTCTCAACGTTTAGAGTACCTAAAAGAGAAAGAAGCCAGTTTGAAGGATTTTCTTGAGAAAGCATCCGGGCAATTGAAAACCATCGGAGATTCGATCGAGTACTCACAACTACAGGTTGGTGAGGAGGAAGCTAATTTAGTGACCTTGCAAGAAAGGGTAGATAGTGCCCAGTCGGAAGTGTCGGCCAAACGTAATATTTTCGATGAACAGCGAGCTGGTGTAGATAATATACGTAATCAATATCAACAATATCAAAGAAATCAATTTGATGCAGAAAAGAAAGTGGCCGTTGCCGATACTTCAATACAAAATTTACAACGTGCACAACATCAATTATTAGACGAAAAAACACATAGAACCCAGCAATTACAGCAATTGGAAGTTGAATTGAATGGCAAAGA
>JAIEQT010000500.1 GCA_019747455.1 Chitinophagaceae bacterium
GTATTTCCAAAATTACTTCCAATGATATTTGCTTGTTTAATAAGCGGAATCATGCTGAATAAATTATACATGAAATAAGAGGGACGAAGAAATAGGGCATCTACATTTTCTAATGCTTCTAATTTCTTTTCTAAATAGCCTAGGGCATCTACCGGACCGGCTCCGGTACCCATATGTGCACCCACACTACTCAATACCACCACTTTTTTAACACCTGCTTCTTGGATGGCTGCTGTATAATTATCAGCCACTTTTTGCTGATAAGCAACCCAGTTTGTAGCTGCAAAATTGGGTGGAATAATTAAGTATACCGCGTCGGCACCGGTAAATGTATTTTTTAGAAAATCGGCATCTTCCACAGATCCTATAGCTGTTTTTGCTCCTGCATCGGCAAGCTCAGCCACATTGGCTTCATTTCTTGAAACTACTGTTACCGATTGATTTTTGGCTAATAACCCTAATACTATAGGTTTTGAAATGTTGCCCGCTCCACCTGTGATTACATAATTCATACTTTTTTGATTTAATGATTATTTAATATTTGTATATACAAACGTTAGGTTAAAAAAATTATATTTCTAATTGATCAGTTACTTTATTCATATTGCGTACAAATTTTGCACTTTCTTCTTTACCCAATATGGCAGCATATTTTTCATAGAACTCATTTACACACAATTTGAGCGTATCGTGCATCTCTTTGGCCTTAGGGGTAGGATACACATTGGTAAGCTTTCCTTCGGTGGTACGAACAACCAATTTCTTGGTTTCTAGTTTTTCAATTAAACGGGTAACTGTACTAGGGCTCAGTTGCAGCTCGTCAGACAATACACCTGGCTGCATGCCGGGTTCACCTAATACCAACATCAATAAATAAGCGTGACTTGGTGAAAGATCCAACTTTTTCCAGCTCTCAGCAGCTAGTTTCTCTACCTTTCTTGCCAAAGCTCCACTGGTAAAGTATAAACATTGCTTGTATTTGCTCTCGCTTATTTTCATTGATACTGTAAAATTAATAATTTTATTTGTATATACAAATATTTATTTTCTTTTTCTTTCACGCATACGGTCGTATTTTCGAAAGCAATGGGTCAAGATATTTTACATACTAATGATGGCATAATCAATTCGGCTGATAAGGAGTTTGAGAACAGTATTCGTCCGGCGGCAATCGATGACTTCTCCGGACAGGCACAGCTAATCGAAAACCTTGTCATTTTTATTAAAGCTGCTAAACTCCGTGGGGAGGCATTGGATCATATATTGTTTCATGGCCCTCCCGGCTTAGGGAAAACTACTTTGAGCCGAATTGTTGCCAATGAATTAGGCGTAAATATTAAAGAAACATCCGGGCCCGTTATAGAAAAACCAGGGGATTTGGCCGGGTTACTTACGAATTTACAACCCAATGATGTGTTATTTATTGATGAAATACATCGATTAAGTACCGTAGTAGAAGAATATTTGTATGCAGCTATGGAAGATTTTAAGATTGATATCATGATCGATAGCGGCCCCAATGCACGCAGCATTCAAATTAATTTGAATCCTTTTACTTTAGTAGGTGCTACTACTAGAAGCGGATTACTCACTGCTCCATTGCTTTCTCGATTTGGCATTAAATCAAGACTAGAATATTATACTGCGATAATGCTCGAAAAAATTATTTTGCGCAGCGCCACTATTTTACAAACAAATATTACAGCCGAAGCTGCTGCAGAAATTGCAGATAGAAGTAGGGGTACACCGCGTATAGCCAATGGTTTATTGAGGCGTGTACGCGATTTTGCGCAGGTATTAAATGATGGTAAGATCGATATTGGCATTACCCAACATGCACTGAAAGCATTGCATGTAGATGCTCATGGATTAGACGAGATGGATAATCGCATACTTTCTGCTATTATCAACAAATTTAAAGGAGGTCCGGTTGGCATCACAACTATTGCAACGGCAGTAGGTGAGGAGCCGGGCACTATTGAGGAAGTGTATGAACCTTTTCTGATTCAAGAGGGATTTTTACAAAGAACCCCCAGAGGCAGGGAAGCTACTTTAAAAACTTATAACCATTTGGGTTTGCAAAGAGGGAAAGAAGGTGAGTTGTTTTCATAATCTGGAATCTTCAAGCTACAATCTGATGAAATTACCAGATTTCAGATTGAAGATTCCAGACTGAAGATTCCAGATTGAAGATTTCTTATGGAGCTACTAGCCTAAAGCCGTTTCCATGAATATTTACGATTTCAATAGCAGTATCTTCTTTTAAGTATTTGCGAAGCTTAGCAATATATACATCCATACTTCTACCATTAAAATAAGTATCACTACCCCAAATTTTCTTTAAGGCGCGTTCACGTGGTAATAAATCATTTTTATGCTCTGCCAGCATTTTCAATAATTCATTTTCCTTCGGAGATAATACTTGTGTACTATCTGCTTTTTTTAATTCGCGAAGCTTAGGATTGAAATGATAAGAACCTAGATCAAATTCAATGTTCTCATTGATTTTATTTTCTTCCTCATTTCTCTTAAGAATAGCTCTTATTTTTAGTAATAAAACCTCACTATCAAAAGGTTTAGTGATATAATCATCTGCCCCTAGTTTATAACCCTGAATAATATCTTCTTTCATGGTTTTAGCGCTTAAAAAAAACAAGGGTATATCCAAATCAATATCTCTTATTTCTTCTGCCAATGTAAAACCATCCATATTGGGCATCATTACATCCAATAGGCATATATCAAATTTCTCTCGCTGAAAAGCAGCTAGTCCTAAACGACCATCTCGCTCTAGCGTAACATCAAATTCGTTGAGTTCGAGATAGTTTTTTAATACCATTCCTAGGTTCGTATCGTCTTCACAAAGGAGTATCTTATATTGTCTTTTTTCTTCCATGGTCGTAATTTCTATCAAATAAAGATAATTTAACTAGGGCGAACAACCAATTGCTTTCAATCTTTTGTTAAAATAGGTTGAACTTCTTTTTTACAGCCCACAACCTTTTCCTATTTTGTGAAAAATAATTCCCGATGTCGAATGCAGAAAAATTTATAACTGTAGTAAAAGAAGGATATGGTTTTAAAGGTGAACAAGTTAAAATTGGCGTTGGCATGTTAGAAGGCGCGGTTGTGCCTGGTGCCGATATATATATGCCTTTGAAAACCATGAACCGTCACGGACTTATTGCCGGAGCAACGGGTACCGGTAAAACCAAAACGCTTCAAGTAATAAGCGAATGTTTAAGTAATAATAGCGTACCTGTTTTATTGATGGATATTAAAGGAGATTTAAGCGGGATTGCCGCAGCAGGGGTAGTAAATGATAAGCTTACAGATAGGTATAATAAACTTGGACTTACCTATAAAGCAGCTGCTTATCCGGTTGAATTGATGACCCTAAATAATGGTAAAGGGGTTAAACTGAGGGCAACCGTTAGTGAATTTGGTCCTGTTTTACTAAGTAAGATTTTGGGATTAAACGATACCCAAGGTGGCTTGGTTGCTATGATTTTTAAATACTGCGATGATAACGCTATGCCACTTTTGGATCTGAAAGATTTCATTAAGGTGTTACAGTATATTGGTGCAGAGGGTAAGACTGAATTAGAAAAAACCTATGGTAAAATATCTACTACTTCTACCGGTACTATCTTACGCAAAGTAGTAGAATTGCAACAGCAAGGGGCAGATGTTTTCTTTGGCGAAAAAAGCTTCGAAATAGACGATCTCATGCGTATATCAGATGATGGAAGAGGTATGATAAATATTTTGCGTGTTACAGATATGCAGGATAAACCTAAACTTTTCTCCACTTTTATGCTTCAACTATTAGCTGAATTATACGCTACCTCACCAGAGGAGGGCGATCTGGATAAACCTAAGCTCGTACTTTTCATAGATGAAGCACATTTGATATTTCAGGAGGCTTCAGAAGCACTCATGCAGCAATTAGAAACGGTAATTAAATTGATTCGTTCTAAAGGAATCGGTATTTTCTTTTGTACCCAAAATCCTCAGGATATTCCGGCTTCTATTTTAAGTCAGCTTGGTCTAAAAATTCAGCACGCGCTTCGGGCTTTTACTGCTGCGGATAGGAAAACGATCAAGCAAGCGGCTGAAAATTTTCCGGAAACAGCATTTTATAAAACGGATGAATTACTTACCCAGCTTGGTATTGGAGAGGCGCTGGTAACCTTATTAAACGAGAAAGGTATTCCTACTCCATTAGTGCATACTATGTTATTGGCGCCAAGCAGCAGAATGGACATTTTATCTGAAGCAGAAATTGACGCCATAACCAGTAAAAGTAAGTTAGTAACAAAATATAATCAGCTGATAGATGCTGAAAGTGCTTACGAAATCTTGAATGCAAAACTTGCAGCTGCACAAGAGCAATCGGCAGCCAAAGAAGAAGAAAAAGCATCTGCTAAAACGGCAAAAAAAGAAGAGAGTTTTTTTGATAACCCGATTGTAAAACAAGCCGGAAGAACAGCTGCCACTATTATTACCAGAAGTTTATTAGGTGCTTTAGGCTTGGGCGGAAGAACAACAAGCAGGAGGAGATAGGCTAATTCCATTCCATATTTCCATCCTCATTAATAATGAGCTTATTTTCTGATTGTAGATAATACAACACTCCCCATACGGAAGTACTGCTATAAGGGTGTAAGGAAGGGATGAGTTTACTAATATTTTTCTCTGTAGCAACTTTTAACCGGGCTTCTATTTCTTCAAAATGCTTATTACTGATTTTCTTTTTTTTATTTGATAAACAATTATCACAAATACCACAATCTGTTCTGGTAGTATCCCCAAAATACCTGCCAATAAAATTACTTCTGCAAGTTGTTAGCTTGGTAGCATATTGAATAATCGTATCTATTCTTTCCTGATATCTTTTTTTTCTAGCTAAATAGGCATCTTGCTTAATATGTAAATACTGGGCGGGTGCTCTATTCAATAAAAATTGTATTTGTGGGGTATCTTTTTTAGGTAAATACTCGATAATACCCGCAGTAGCTAATTGTTGTAATCCACTGATTATAGTAGTAATATCTAATTTCAAATTCTTTGCTAATACGGATTCGTAAACAGAAACACGATCATTAAAAATGCCTTCATAGGTTCTCAGTAATGTCTTTATTAAAGGCTCCAAGGCGAGGTTTTCCTTCTCAAAGCTTTCTAATACGCTTCTTTCGCAAATAAAATTTACTTGTGATGGTAAAAAAATATTTTCTGCAAACTGAATATGACCTTCTTGTTCCAGCACTTTCAAAACGTTCATTACAACCACCGCTTCCAGTTTGAATCTTTTTATAAAAATACCGATATCAAAGTCATAATATATTCCTTCGCCAATACCAACGGGTATTTGCAAAAAATCGGCAATTGCCTGGTAGACTTCTCTGATAATTTTTATAGTTGGAAATTTGCGTTGCGCATTTTTCATCAACTCTATGATATCTTTTTGCTGATACAACAATACGGCATAAGCTCTTTTGCCATCTCTCCCCGCCCTTCCGGCTTCCTGATAATAATTTTCTAAACAGTCAGGCGTATCATGATGTATAACCGTTCTTACATCTGGTTTGTCTATTCCCATTCCAAATGCATTAGTACAAACCATTACCCTGATTTTATTACTAACCCAGGCTTTTTGTTTTTGCTCTCTGATGTCTTGAGCTAGGCCCGCATGATAATAATCGGCTACTATACCGGTGGCCAATAATGTTTCGGCAATTTTTTTAGTTTGTCGCCTGTTATTGCAATATACAATACTACTACCACCAACTTTTTGTAAAATATCAATGATTTTATTGGGTTTACTTTCAACTAAAAAAGCGCTATAAGATATATTCGGTCGCTCGAAAGATTGTCTGAATACAGCTGTTTCCTTTAACTCCAACTTAGCAATAATATCTTCTTGTACAAGTGGTGTGGCAGATGCTGTTACAGCAATCAACTTAGCTTTCGGCAATAATTTTTTAATGGTAGCAATACGTAAATAAGGTGGTCTGAAATCATATCCCCATTGCGAAATGCAATGGGCTTCATCAATTACGATCAAACTAATAGATAACGCGGGTAGTATCTCTAAAAATAAACTGCTCTCTAACCTTTCCGGAGAGCAGTATAAAAACTTATACTGATGGTTTACTACATCTTGTAAAATATTTTTTACTTCATAATTCTTCAATCCACTATGGATGGCAATTGCCTTTATACCTTTTTGATCTAAGGCTGATACCTGATCGCGCATAAGGGCTATAAGCGGACTAATCACGAGGCAAGTACCTTCCATCAATAAAGCAGGTACTTGAAAGCATACTGATTTGCCACCACCGGTAGGTAATAAGGCAAGTGTATCATTCCCTGTTAAAACCGAAAGTATGATTTCTTCCTGTTGGGGTCTGAATTTGGAATGATGCCAATATTGCTGTAATATCTGAATCGGTGTACTCAAGCGGTTGGAACAACTTTCTTAAAATTAAGGCGAATAGAATTAATAGCCAATACTACATCACTTAGCCCCATCACTAAAGCACCTACTGTGGGAGTTAATAAACCAAAGGCAGCAACTGGAATGGCTACAACATTGTAAATAAGCGCCCAAAATAAATTTTCCTGAATAGTTGTATACGTGTGTTTCCCTATACCTAAAGCAGTTGGCAGATTTTTAAAACCATTATTCATCAAAACAATATCGGCACTCTGCATAGCAATTTGGGATGCTTCACTTAATGAAATACCTACGGTTGCTTTAGCTAATGCAGGAGCATCATTTATGCCATCACCTACCATAGCAACAGGTGCTTGTTGATTCCATAGCTTGATTTTTTCCATTTTTTCTTGCGGACTTACTTCTGGATATACTTCATCTATCCCTAATATATTGGCAACCTGCTCGCACTTTGCTCTTCTATCACCACTTAATAAAATTGTTTTTATGTTTTGTTTTGTAAAGAATTCAATCACTTGCCTAGCGGCGGGTCTTATTTCATCTTCTAAGTCTAACCAGCCTAAAACAATATCATTTTTTATTACATACATAGCATGATGAACTTCTCCGTTATCTAGTTGTAAACCTTTATGTGAAACGATTTTAAAGATACTTCCATCTTTACCTACAGCGCTAACTCCTAAACCTTTTATCTCTTCCACTTTTGTAAAACGTATAGGCTCTTTATGTTTCCAGTTTATTACAATAGCTTTTGCTAAAGGATGTGCTGAAAATTTTTCTAATGAATACACTAGTTGTTTAAACTCATTCTCTCCTAAACTAATACCCGCATCTGTTAAGCCAAAGTTGGTTATAATAAAATTGCCGGTAGTAAGTGTACCAGTTTTATCAAAAACTACTGTTTTAATATTTTTAAATAGTTCTAGTGTTTTGGTTTGTTTGAATAGAATGCCATGCTGGGCTGCCCGGCCTAACCCAACAGCTATGGCAGCAGGTGTTGCCAAACCCATAGCGCAGGGACAAGCAATTACAAGTATGGCAATACTTCTAAGTAAGCTATCTGTAAATGTTTGGTTTGCAAAAAAATAATTGATGCCTAAACTAAGTATGGAAATACCAATAACAACCGGTACAAACACAGCACTTATTTTGTCTGCGAGTTGCTGTACAGGTGGTTTTTCTGTTTGTGCATTTTTTACAAGCTGTAAAATATTGCCTAATACTGAATCGGTTCCTACAGCCGTAATGTATGCTTTCACACTTCCATTTGTAATAATACTCCCGCCAATCAGAAGATCATTCATTTGTTTTTGAACGGGAACGGATTCTCCTGTAATCACCGATTCATTTACAGCGGCATCACCCGATAATATCTTACAATCCATGGGTACGGCTTCCCCCGTACGAATCAATACCAGGTCTCCTACTTTTAATGTGTTGCTCTCAACCGGAAAAATATGTTCTTGGTGCTGCTCATCATAAGCAATCATATTCGCCATGGTTTTTTGTGTACGAATCAGTTTTTGCAGAGAGCGCTGTGTGGTTTCTACAGATTTATCTTCTAACCAATTGCCCAAAAACACGAGGGTTATTATCGTAGCAGTTGTTTCATAAAACATAAATTGTTCAGCCTGATGAG
>JAIEQT010000289.1 GCA_019747455.1 Chitinophagaceae bacterium
TATTTTGAATTTTTTTATAAGCCATACCGATATGGCACCGGTTATTACGGCAGAGCCAATAACGCCATACATATGAAAGGATTGTAAACGAAACATTTCTTGTATACGGAACCAGCTGACAATTTCAGCTTTAACGAATAAGACTCCAAATAATAAACCAATAAAAGTATATTTAAATAAATGATACCTAGGCTGGGGGGCTTCACTTTCATTTAGGCAAATCGTATCTAAGGAGCGAACTTCAAAATCGGTATTATGCTCTATACTATTCTCCATAAAATTATAATGATAAAATAAATGGTAAAATTAAATTCGCCATCAAAAAACCTCCGAGCATAAAACAAATGGTAGCTACTAAAGAAGGCCATTGTAATGTTGAAAGTCCTGTTATGGCATGGCCACTCGTACAACCACCGGCATATCTTGTACCAAAACCTACTAAAAACCCTCCTACAACCATAAGTAAAAATCCTTTGAGTGTAAAAAAAGTACTCCAATTAAATATGTCTACCGGAACCAGATTGTTATAATTGGTAATGCCATAAGTGGCAAGCTCGGCTTTAAGATTAGTATTTACTATTACCGGGTTTGGATTTGCTAAAAAAAGCGCAGCTAATATTCCGCCAAATAAAATGCCCAATACAAAAAATAAATTCCAAGCTTCTTTTTTCCAATTGTATTGAAAGAAGGGAATTTTCCTGGGTAAACATGCTGCACAAATATGACGTAACGAAGCACTGATACCAAAGGATTTGTTTCCTACAATGAGTAGTGTTGGAACGGTTAATCCTATTAGTGGCCCAGCTATATACCAAGGCCAGGGTTGTTTGATGAATTCGAGCATGTTGTAAAGATAGAGACGATCACTTTTGACCATTGTATTCGTAGCCAAGATTACAACAAGAACCTTACACCTATTCCTAAATTTCCGAGAACTGAGGGACTTTGCAGATTAGACGTAAAAAGAAACTCTTTACTTTGTGAATTGCTGTTCGGGTTCGTTTTGTCTGTAAATTTTGAATCCAAGTAACGCATATTCAATAAACCCGGAAGAGAAAGATCAATAAAAAACTTTTTATATGCCTGATAAGACACACCGGGCGTAAATCCAAAGAACACACCCGTAGACTTAGTTTCTCTGATACTACCCCCAGGCGTTGCAGTTTCTTTTCTATTGCTCCCTGTAAAACCACCTTCTCCTTCACCAAAAAAATAAAAACCTTTCCCTAGTGCTTTATATTGTCTGTAAAATATACCGATATTGGTAGTATTACCCTTTATCTCATTGGTGGATGAGGATTGATTTATTTGTTTATAGGGAGAAAATGAAACATTAACCCCAAGTACTTTATTTTCTTTAATTAGTTTTCCGAGCGATAGTCCAATTGCGGCATTACTATATTTCTGACTACTATTTTGATAGTCCGTTTTATTTGAATAAGAGCTTAGCAATCCACCAACCAGCATTTTATCTTTCGCAATTTGCGCATTCGTAGTTGTAGCAATAAGTAATACGATGATAAATAAGTAAATCTTTTGCATAGAAAATTGATTTGTTTTGAGTCTAGACAATGAAAAGGTAAAACTAATAGTTAAGAACTTGCAAAAGTTATATTTGCAAAAAGGAATAAATCGTTTGTTTTTTGATATGACATCCTGATTTTTATTTTGTATCAAAATTTTTCATGAGATAAGTATAATGTGCGATCATTCTTCCGTAGTTTTCGATACTGAGGTATTCATTGAAATTATGAATACTTCTTTGTTCGTAAGGGTTTAGCAATACGGGCATGAATCTATAAATGCGATCACTTACATCTCCCATATGTTTACAATCGGTAGCGCCGATGGTAAGGTATGGTGTAACTAAAGTACCCGGGTATAATTTTTCGATGCTTTCTTTTAAAATTTCATATCCTCGTCCGGTTGCAGGAGATAGTTTAGATGGTTCAACAGGTACACGGGGGGCATCTATTGTTACATCAAACCCTTTGCAGGCTTCCTCTATATGTGCCAACACATCTTTTGAAGTTTCTCCGGGTAATATGCGAAAGTTAATCACTACTTCTACTTCTGGTGCGAGTACATTATTACCGTCACTTCCTTTAAGCATCGTGATGGCAGTGGTGGTTCTCGTGAGTGCATTTGCTTGCGGATTCTTCGACATTTGTTTTAATAGTAATGATTCTAATAACCACTGATTAGCAATTGCCATTTTACCTGTAAAATCCATACCTGCACCGGCAACTTTTAAGAAGTCTTGCGTAGGTTCAATCAGGCGCTGTTTCATTTGATTGTTCTCGAGCCGTTGCATGATAACAGCTGCTCGCCCTGCTGCCGATTGTAGCGGAGGCATCGATGAATGTCCGCCTATACCCTTAACTTTTATCCTATAACCCACAACCCCTTTCTCTCCCATTCCAACAAAGGCGATATTTTGGTTAATACCTTCTGCAGTGCCAGGTGTAGCAACTATGCCCCCTTCATCATAAATGGTTTCGAAGTGTAAGCCCCTTGCTTTTAAGTATTCAGCTAATTTAGCGGCACCGCGTAATCCGCCCACTTCTTCATCGGGGTCGAGAGCAATATATATATCCCGCTCCGGTTTAAATTCACTTGTGATCAATGTATCTAGCGATTCTAGTAGTGCAAAAGCTACGCCCTTCATATCTATTGCACCTCTTCCATGAATACGACCTTCGGTTACTGCACCTGAGAAGGGTGGATATTTCCAGTCGCGAAATTCTTCTGTAGGCAGTGGCGCGGGGGTAGAAGTATAGTCGAAAATATTTTGATGAGCGTCCCCTTCTTTTTCGCTGTGATTGCCCGGAGCAACCACATCATAGTGCGACATGAAAAGAATTGGCTTGAGGTTTGAATTCTTTCCTTTCCAATAGAGTAGCCACTGGTGTTTGTTGATAAGTGTGTCTTTGAGTTGTGTAAATACTTGTGGAAATACATTTCTTACATATAATCGAAAAGAATCGTATATAGCGAAATTGTTTTCAGCACTATCAATATAACTTACAGTTGAGAATTGTAAGCCCTTTGAAAATCGGGAAACAGTTTTTTCTGAGATAAAAACTTTAGCGGGCTGAGGTTGATTGCCTGAAAGTTGAGCGAAAGGATAGGTAATAGTTTTAATAACTACAACAGAAATAATAACTATTATTAATAGGAGAACTACAAATAAAAGCTTTTTCATAAGAACTGCTTTGGTTTAGAAGCAATATACGAAAAGCCGAAGTTTATCTTCTTACAAAGTCTTCATTTTTTGAATTTTCCAACCTTCATTTTTATAAAACACCCACTTTGCATGGAAGCTACCTTGTACACGAGCAGTATCCTTTTGTGGGGTAATTGTTACTTGTTTATAAGTGCCGACTTGAGTAGCGGTATCAGCTATAATCTTTACAGAATCAGTAGTTGATGTATTTGATAAAACCTTGTAGTTGCTGAAAGTTTGAAGGAATTTTCGAATTGAGTCACGGCCGGTAGCAACTTCACCAAGTTTGCCATTTTGCGCATAAAGTAATGCCAATGAATCTGTATCCATTTGAACGAGATAATTATCATACATCTTCATACTCGCTATAATCTCGTCTTTGGAATGAACTCTTTTACAGCCGGTTAACGAAGTGAATATCCCTATAATATACAGGCTAAAAATTATTTTTTTAATGATGCTCACAATTGGGTTAAGTTAGTTTTACTGTTATTACTTCAATTCAATAAAGGGAAACGAATAATTCAGCCAAGATTTTCCATGTATTATTCGATCGCTTCCACATAGCACTATAATTCCCTCCATTACTGTAGGAATTAAAGGCTTTCCACGTACCAGTTTCCCAGGCGAGTGTATCGTTATGACTGATGGTTATTTGCGTAGGGGTTCTTATATAAAGCACTTTTGGATTATCTGTAAATAGTTTTTTCCATTCGGCAGTTATAGCGTCTTTGCCTGTTAGGTGTGTAGAGTTGCCTCTTACCAATACCAGATCGTTTAGCCAAAAGCTAGACATTTGGGCTATGTCATGATTGGCAATAGCTTTGTTGGAAGCCATACGCAGTGATCTGATCAATGCTGTATCGTTTTGCAGATTTTGGGCATACAGAAATTGTATAAAAAACGAGAGTGAAATTAATGATAAGACTTTTTTCATACCAGTTATTGATTAATAGGGATCTATTTTAAAACTTCTTTTCGGTTAGGTTTTCTTGATTTCGGTAATGAGATAATATTAGCGATTGTTTTTACGCAGCGCTTTAATTAGTTTATTATTTCGTTTATCGGCTCTTGCGTTTTGTAATGAAATAACGGCCCAGATAGCGGCAGGTATCCAACCGATTAGTGTGATCTGCAGTAGCAAACATATAATTCCGGTAAATATTCTTCCTCGTAAGAGGAATGAAAGAAATGGGAAAAATATGGCAATGAGTGTCATGAAGATGTTTTAATTAATAAGTTCCAAGCAACTATTTACCTAGAATACTCACTTTTTGGCTTTGGTTCGTTGTAGCGCTACTTAGTTGCTTCCAAAAAAGTGCTTATTGCAATTATCTTAGTTTTGCCAAACTTCTTAATATCCAATAAATCTTTATCACCAGTCAATAAGTAATCTGCTTTACCATCATGTGCAAGTTCAAGTAAGAAATTATCTTTAGTATCTCTACAGATAGATACCGTGGTTTGCGTTTCGATTAAATCAATAAACGGATCAAAGGCTGTAAGCATTTCTTCTAGTGCATTATTTGCAAAATACTTCCTGAGTTTAGGTTTTGTTATTGTGATGGCTATTTCAGAAAGCAATTCCTTACTGAACAGTAACCTTATTTTTTGAGAGAAAAGTAATTTGTCTAGAAGGTTTAATTTATTTGAAATAATAAAGCTAATCCAGAGATTAGTGTCGATGATAACTTTGATATGATTACTTTTTGGCATACCGCTTTGCTCTTACTTCATCAACTACCTTTGTTATTTCTTCTAAACTTGGAGCAGTAGAAGCCGTACGCCTCATTTTTTTAAGATAAGCTTTAAGTGTAGAAACAGGCTCGTCAGTTACTTTAATAAGCTTTAGCTCCTGCATACCTTTTATAAGTTGCAATGCCTTTGGGTTGAGTATTTCTATTTTTAACGCTTCCATATCCAAATTTAAGAATATTTAGCAATTTGATTGTATTATTCTCATAATTGTACGCTGTGGTTAAATATATGTTAGAACTCAGCCTACTAACGTAATTTAAAATAGAAGGTAGAAAAACTCTGTATGAAACCTATAAAAAATAGATACTATTTGCCTGCAAAATAACCTACCACTAAAAATCGATAACTCCATAATAAAGCAGGTTAAGTCCCGATAATTCGGGATTCCCCGCCGAAGGCGGGCAGGCGTTCAATCCCGCAACTGCGGGACGCACCCAACGAAGTCTTAGTTGTTAGCTGTAGTTTTATTTTCGTCCTATCATTTTTTTTATGTAATTAAATTCGTCTGGTTGTTCAAGTTCTTTCCAAAATTTCTTTATGTATTTTGTTCTGTCAAAACTATCATTATATTTCTCATAAATCCAAATAGCATCTTTGTCTGCTATAACTAAAAACTTTGCAGAAAGTCGTAAACCATATGAATAAACTTGTTTGAAAGTTTCCTCTAATTCTTTATTATTCTTAATCCAAAATTTTGCTTCTATTAACATACTAGCAATTTCGTAATTTTTTTCTTTGTTTGTTAGAAACGCATAGTCAGGAAAATTCCGTTCACCTCTACCCATTCTAACAGTAAGCTGTCTTTCCCAATGTTTTTCAGTATAACCAAGTTCTTTTAATAAAGGTTCAATAAGTTGAATTTCAACATCTCGTTCAATTTCTAAATTGCCATTTGAGCTAAAAGTAGGGCTATATAGTTGAGGCAATAAATTTATTTTAGTTCCTTTTTTCTCGACTAAATGTAAAAGTCTATTGTAATCTTCGCTTGTAAATGAATATCCACTTACACCTTGTAGATTTTTTCTTACTAATGGGTGCTTACTAAAGTAAGCATCAGATTTTAATTCATTAATAGAAATAGGTTCAACTTTTATTCCTTCACTTATGTATATAGAACTATAGTAATGAAAAAATGGGTCTGCAATTCCATCTTTTGTTGCTCTCCAAATTGAATGAATACAACTTCTTGGTGAAAGGCAATACATAATAATTATATCTCCTCTTTTGGTATCTACATTCCCTTGCCAAAATGAAGTGTTTCCAACTTGATAGTTGTCTAAAAATTCAAAGTCATTACCACCTTGGTCTCCACCAACAAGCCAAACTTGTGTAGCTTGTGGAAGTTCAGTTTCTTGAACTTGGGTTTGATTTATGTAGTTTGGTGCAAAGTCGTATAAAAATGCACAAAATTCAAAAGCTGTCATTTCATTTTCACTTTGAAACTTTTGAAACACTTCGCACAATTTCCAATAATATCTAATTCGTTCTTCTTTATATCTTTTTAATGGAACTTCAGGTAATTCAATGCTAAAAGTGTCAGCGATTTGAGTTAGCAACTGAAATTTACTTATATAAAAATATGGTTTAAAAAAGTCTGGATATTTGTAATATAACCAAGTTGAAATTGTCAGAATTATATGAAGAAAATTAAATCTATCAGGTTTAAATTCTTCAATTTCTTCGTTTTCTTTCTTTATAGAAAATCCATTTTTTACAATTTCATTAAACAAGTTTTCTGCACTTTCTTTTGTAAGTTCTTGAGGAGGTTTTGGGCTATAGGAAAAATCTGTCAAGTCGTCTATAAAGTCAATAGTATCTTGACTTACATCGTCTTTAAAATAAGTCAGTAAAATATCAATTGTCGTTCCATTGGTAAAAAGTTCAATTGCTTTTTTTCCCTGTTCTGTTTCTTTATAGTTGTTCCAAAGGAATTTATTTAGTTTCATTGTCTATGTGTGTAGGGTCTCTCGAAAATTACAGCTAACACATAAATATACGCTACTCTATATAATCTTAAAATCGAAGATTTTTTGTCACCAAGCATTCCAGTGTTATATATTTAATATTGCTGGCTTAGCATTATTCACCACCTAGAAACGTTTAATCCCTAAGGGGTTTGGGTTGCGATGGGGATGCATTTCTTTTATTGTTATTCAACCCTCCGGGGTTGTGATATGGATGCACCTTTTTTCTATTAATGTTTAACCCCTTCGGGGTTAGGGGCAAAGGAGAATTAGTTTGGAAGGTGATACTGCCCCAAAAAATCTTTCAATAATAATACTGCTAAACATCAAGAGATTCCTCGCGCCTGCGGCGCTCGGAATGACTTATCAATGATAAAAATCCAACTCCTTATGATAGGTTTCTTCTAGTTGGGTCATAGCGAGGAAAGCTAAACATAAAGCAGAACATGCAATGATCACGGCACTGATATAATAGTTGCCGCCAAATAAACTCGCCACCCACTGAAATGCAAAACTCAATGGTATCACCCAACCACGTACTAAGTTGAGTGAACTGCTGGTAACCAATGTGCGAATGTTGGTACCAAATTGCTCAGCGGCAAGTGTAAACAACATAATCGTAAAACCTACACCCATTCCCATCGCTACAAACAATCCGTAATATATAACCAATGAATATTTAGCAAATAGAAAAAATAAAACAATGAATACACTATAGGCACCTAAGAATATATAAATGGCTTTTTTGCGACTCTTCAAATACTGACTCAACAGCCCACACAGCGGATCACCAAAAGCAAACCCTAAAAAATTTAAGGAGATCACAGTAGCTGCCGATGGTATATCTACCATACCCATACTGGTTGCAATTTCTTTGGTAAACGTAATGAGTATACCAGTGGCAAACCATCCGGGCATGCCCACCAATAAAATGCAAAAAAACTTCTTGCGTAAATCGGCACTGCGCAATACCAACATAAAATTTCCCTTGCTCACACCTTCTTCTTTCATTACACTAAACAAGCCGCTCTCTACTACACTAAATCGTAAAATCAATAACAGTAAACCCAATCCTGCACCAATAATATAACTTGTTTTCCAACTAAAATAAGTAGCCACTATTCCTGCGGTTACAGCACCAAACATACCAATACCGCCCACTATCGCCACCGCAAAA
>JAIEQT010000418.1 GCA_019747455.1 Chitinophagaceae bacterium
GCGTTAGTGCTATCTTTTTCTTTCATGCCTTCTTCGAGTTCCTTTTTAACGTTGTTTTTGGCGTCGTTAAATTCGCGAATACCTTTTCCTAAGCCGCGCATGAACTCGGGGATTTTTCTACCACCGAATAAAACTAATACTACTAATCCGATGATCAATAGCTCTTGAAAACCTAAATTACCCATGATGTTTTATTTAGTTCAGTAAAGGTAATATAATTGAATGGTGCAAGTGCAATAAAAAAGCGAAAACCATGGGTTTTCGCTTTTTCTTATCATTCTAAATATATTAGAAACGTTTTTCTTTAATACGAGCACTCTTACCGCTTCTTTCACGTAAATAAAATAATTTGGCTCTGCGTACTTTACCGCTTTTATTTAAAACGATAGAGTCGATATTTGGTGAAAGGATAGGGAACAAACGTTCAACACCAACACCATCAGATATCTTACGAACAGTGAAGGAAGACGTAGCACCATTGCCCTGAAGCTTGATAACATCTCCACGGAAGCTTTGGATACGCTCTTTTCCACCTTCAATAATCTTATAATTCACAGTGATATTATCACCTGCTTTGAATTTAGGATATTCCTTCTTTACGGTCAATTGCTCATGTACAAACTGAACTGCTGCGTTCATAACTTTAATTTTTGCGGACGGCAAAGGTAGGGAAAAAACCAATATTGTGCTACTCTTTTCCGTTTTTTTTACCTTGCTACGTTTACGGCCCTTTTTTCGCGTATTACGGTTACTTTAATTTGACCGGGATAGGTCATTTCTGTTTGAATTTTTTGGGCTATTTCAAAACTGAGCTTATCGCTATCGGTATCGGTTACTTTTTCCGCTTCCACAATCACCCTTAGCTCTCTGCCTGCCTGTATTGCATAAGCTTTTTCCACCCCTTGATAGGCTAAAGCCAAGTTCTCTAAGTCCTTGATTCTCTGCAAATATTGTTGCATAATTTCCCTTCTCGCACCGGGTCGGGCACCGCTAATGGCATCGCAAGCCTGCACAATAGGGGAGATTACATAGAGCATTTCCATTTCATCGTGGTGAGCTCCAATTGCATTTACTACGGCCGGGTTTTCGCCATATTTCTCAGCTAGTTTAGCGCCTAATAAAGCGTGACTTAACTCTGTTTCTTCATCGGGTACTTTACCGATATCATGCAATAAACCGGCTCTTTTAGCCAATTTAGGGTTCATCCCTAATTCGGCTGCCATAATACCGCATAAATTAGCCGTTTCGCGGCTGTGCATGAGTAGGTTTTGTCCGTAAGAAGAGCGAAACCTCATCTTACCAACTATTCGCACCAATTCTTTATGCAAACCATGAATACCCATTTCAATAACAGTACGCTCTCCAATTTCCATTACTTGCTCTTCTAATTGTCGGCGTGTTTTTTCTACTACTTCCTCAATACGGGCCGGGTGAATTCTACCATCTGCTACTAAGCGTTGTAAGCTTAAGCGGGCAATTTCTCTACGGAGTGGGTCGAAGGAAGAAAGTACAATCGCTTCCGGGGTATCATCTACGATCAAATCCACACCGGTGGCGGCTTCTATAGCACGAATATTACGCCCTTCTCTACCTATAATTTGTCCTTTTATTTCATCTGTTTCCAGATTGAAAACAGTTACGGTATTTTCTATTGTTTGCTCAGCAGCAGTACGCTGTATAGATTGAATAACAATCTTACGTGCTTCTTTATTGGCTTTCTGCTTGGCATCTTCAATGATTTCTTGTTGTAAAGAAAGAGCCTGTGTTTGGGCTTCTTGCTTAAGGCTTTCGATCAATTGCTGCTTAGCATCTTCTGCACTTAATCCTGCTACTTTTTCGAGGCGGCGAATATGTTCTTCCTGGTGTTTTTCCAGCTCAGTACGTTTATGATTTACCAGTTCAATCTGACGATTCAGGTTTTCTTTGATAGCTTCATTCTCTTTAACCTGCTTGTCTATACTAGCTTCTTTTTGATTGATGGCAATCTCTTTTTGCTTAATGCGGTTCTCGGCTTCTCCTATTTTACGGTTCTTATCGAGTACTTCCCGATCGTGCTCAGCCTTCAACTGAACGAAACGCTCTTTGGCTTCGAGTTGTTTTTCTTTTTTAATGGTTTCGGCTCTTAACTCCGCTTCTTTAATAATGGTTTGAGCCTGGAGGTTTGCTTCTTCTACTTGTTGTTTTGTGTTTTTGGCAAAAATGATTTTACCCGCTACTACTCCAATTATAAGCGCAACAACGCCTACAAGTATTGATATAACTGTTTGATCCATGACTTTGGCAAAGGTTTAAAAATTTCACAATCCTATTTTCCGTTACACATCTCATTTTTTACTAATAAGTGTCGGTTTTTGCGAAGATAATGAAAATAGACGATAGACCGGAGATCGTCGGGTCGTCAGAACGTCGGAACGTCGGGTCGTAGGGAGGAATTATAAAGGAGTAAAGGTAAAAGCAATTTATCCAGCACAGGATTTAGTCAATATTTGACGTTCTGACGCTCAGACGTTCTGACGACCCGACGTTCAGACGTTAAAGACTTTTCTCCACCAAAGCCGTTAAATCTCTGATTTTTTGTAAGGCTTCCTGGGCATCTACGGGACTGGTGCCTTGTTTTTGCTCAGTGGCAAACCATAGTAATACCATTGAAATATAGTCTTGCATATCTTTTCCCGCGAACTGTAGTTTGAAGGAGCTGATTTTCTCATTGATCAGGTTGGCCGTTTTACGTACCATTTCCTCATCAGCGGGTTCAATTTTTAGCCGATAAGTACGATCGCCCACTACAATGTTTACAGGAATCAATTCACTCATATTATGCGTGTAAAAGTGCCATGCACTTATCTATTTCTTTTAAATAAGTATCTATCTTCTTTTGCAAGGCTTGTTTCTCCAATTCACTCCAATTACCATTACTGATACGTGCTGCCGCTAACTTCTGATCGAGTTCTTGTAGCTTCTTCTGGGCTGTTTCATCTTGCTGCTTCACCTCATGGAGTTCCTTTGCCAGGCGCTCATTCTCCTTACGTACTTGCCTATATGCTTTCAGCAATTCCTGCATTTTTATTTGCAGCTCATCTAATGAAGCGTTTAACTCAAGCATACTTGAAGATAGCTCTTTTTATTTTCTTATTTCGGCTTGTATTTCTTTTTCAAAACCACCTATCAACTTCTGCATCATACTGTCAATTTCCTTATCCGTAAGCGTTTTTGTATCGTCCGCAAAAGTAAAACTCACCGCCATAGATTTTTTATTGGTGCCTAATTTATCGCTTTCAAATACATCGAACAAACGCATAGACTGTAATTTGGCGGGTTTTGTTTGTTGTACTACTTTTTCCAGTTGCTGGTATGTAATGGCACGGTCTACTACCAAGGCCAAATCGCGGGTTACTTCGGGAAATTTATTGACTTCCTTGTAGCTTATTTTAATGGCCTCAACGTTCTTTATCAACGCATTGAAGTTAATATCTAATTGATATACTGGTTGTTTGATATTAAAATCATTTAATTTTTGTGTGCTTACTTCCTGTAAAAATCCAAGGGTTTGTTTACCCGATTTTACGGTAAAATAACCTGGTTGTTCGGTTTCTTGAATACTGATAATGTGTAACCCACACCATTGTAGAACAGCGGTTGTTAAGCCTTTCAGGTCGAAGAAGTCGTTATTAACGGCCTTGGTTCTCCAACCTTGCTCGGTTTTCTTACCAGTGATATAAAGTGTACAATGTTCTTCCTCCCTATAACCCGATTCATGCGGATGGTAAGTTTTACCAAATTCAAATAACTGTAAACTATTATTTTTTCTGTTAATATTATATGCGATCGTTTCTAATCCTGTTTCCAACATGGAGGGTCGTAAAGTATCTAACTCTGTACTTAAATTGTTGAGCATTTTTACTATAGCAACACCATCTTGCTCGAAATATTTACTATTGGTGATAGAGTTGGTAACGATTTCTGAAAATCCTTTTCCTACTAGGAAGCTTGTAATTTTTTCTCTGAGATTTTCTTTGATACCCAGTTGCTCTGTAGCAGGACTAATCGTAATGGTTTGTGGTATTTCTACATTGTCTAGTCCATCTATTCTTAAAATTTCTTCTACCAGATCGGCGGGAATACTAATATCGGGTTTGCTATAGGGAACGTCTACCCATAATTCGTCCAGACCTTCTTTCACTACCTCAAATCCAAGTGCAGTAAGGATTTTCTTCACTTGATCGGGGTGATAATTTTTACCGCTTAATTTTTTTAAATAATGGTACTTGATCGTAACGGAAGCTTTTGGTTTCGGATTTGGGTATATATCGATGATATCTCCGCAAATGTCGCCACCTGCTATTTCCTTTATCAATAAGGCTGCTCTTTTTAGCACATGTACAGTATTGGAAATATCTACGCCTTTTTCAAAACGAGTGGCCGCATCGGTTCTTAAATCGTGTCGTAAAGATGTTTTGCGAATCCAGGTTGGATGAAAACAGGCGCTTTCTAAAAAGATACTTGTGGTAGTTTCAGTTACACCGCTTGCTATACCTCCAAAAACGCCGGCTATACACATGCCATCTGTTGCATTGCAAATCATCAGATCTTGTTCGTGCAAGGTTCTTTTCTTTTCATCCAGTGTTATGAATTCGGTGTTAGCAGCTACTGTTTTTACAATTATTTGATTACCTGTAATAGCGGCTGCATCAAAAGCGTGCAGGGGCTGTCCGGTTTCGTGTAATATGAAATTCGTGATATCTACAATATTATTGATACTCCGCAATCCGATGGCAGTTAGTTTATTCACCAACCATTCCGGGGATGCATCTACTTTTACATTTTTGATCGTTATGCCTGCATATCGCAAACATGCTTCTGTATTTTCAACGGTTACCGTAATGGGTGTTTCTGTTGTATCGCTTTTGAAGCCATTGGTAAATGGCGATTGTACTTTGGATTCTTTTTGATGGTGCGTGAGATAAGCGCAAACATCGCGGGCTACACCTAAATGGCTCATGGCATCCATGCGATTTGGGGTGAGTCCTATTTCAAAGATCCAATCGCTATAGGGTTTGAAGTGATCGGCGGCTGGCGTTCCGGGCGTTAGCTCATCTGGGAGCACCATGATTCCGGCATGACTGTTTCCTAGGCCTAATTCATCTTCGGCACAAATCATACCCTGACTTTCCAGTCCGCGTATTTTAGCGGCTTTCATGGTCATAGGTTCATCATTGATAGGGTAAATAGTGGTACCGATAGTGGCAACAGCTACTTTTTGGCCGGCAGCTACATTCGATGCGCCACATACAATCGTAAGTGGTTGCTCGGCACCGATATTTACCGTTGTAATTTTTAATTTATCTGCATTTGGGTGTTGTTCACAGGTGAGAACCTCACCAATTACAATTCCTTGTAAACTGCCCTTAATTTTCTCAAAAAGCTCCATGCTTTCCACTTCTAACCCAATGGCAGTAAGTATTTTAGAAAGTTGTGCCGGTGCCATGGTTTCGGGTAAATACTCAGAAAGCCAGTTATAACTAATGGTCATTACTTCAATAATCTTATTTGCGCGAAGGTAAGGAATAGCATGTAGACCTTAAGCTAGTCCATAGGAAAGTCGGTGAGCCAGTCCGGAAGTCTGTTAGCCGAGTCCGAAGAAGAGACGGACTCTCGGACCGGCTTATGGACTTGGCTTATCGACTCCCGGGCTTTCCTATTGACTTCTCTTTTACTCTTTTAATCCCAAACCATACCTATTCCCCTCAAAATTCTTTCTGCACATCAAAATGTGAATTGTGCGGAATAAAAGCGTAAAACTTTTGAAAATAGTGGATAAGCTTGGTAAATTGTGTGAATAGTGATGGATTATATGTGAACTAGCGGTGCATGAGTGGTGGAATAATATAGATTGATAAAATATTTTCACGACCCGTTTACTGCCCTTATATTCGCTCCCCCTTATTCGTTGGAAACAATTTCTTAACATTAGAAATATTCCATTGATAAAGGAAACCATTACTAACGCATAGATTTTTAAGCACCATGGATATCACCAGTCTCAATAAAGAACGTAAGAGAAGAAGTACTTCTGTAGATCTAAGCACGATGGTATATGGTAAGGTTCCTCCACAAGCGAAGGAATTAGAAGAGGCTGTATTAGGTGCCGTAATGCTGGAGAAAAGTGCCTTTGACACCATTACAGAAATTATTAAGCCTGAGTGTTTTTATGTAGAAGCACATCAGCATATTTTCAAAGCCATGCAGGGGTTACAACAAAAGAATATTCCTATTGATATTCTCACTGTTGTAGAAGAATTGAAATTCAGAGAGCAGCTCGATTTAGTGGGTGGTCCGTACTATGTTACTAAACTTACCAATACGGTTGTATCTACCGCTAATATTGAAGCGCATGCTCGTATTGTGTTGCAGAAATTTATCCAAAGAGAGTTAATCAGAATCAGCGGAGAAATTATTGGAGATGCGTATGAAGATAGTACTGATGTTTTTGATCTGTTAGATGATAGTGAAACCAAAATGTTCAATATCACGAACAACTATCTAAAAAAGAATTTTGAAGATATTGGTAATGTATTGGTAAAAACGATCAATAGAATTGATGAGCTAAGAACAAAAACAGAAGATATATCCGGCGTGCCAAGTGGGTTTGCCAGCTTAGATAGAATTACTTATGGTTGGCAACCAACAGATTTAATTATTTTAGCGGCACGCCCTTCGGTGGGTAAAACGGCTTTTGCATTAAACTTGGCGCGACATGCAGCGTTACACCCCACCAAGCCTGTTCCGGTTGGATTTTTCTCTTTAGAAATGAGCGCTTCACAATTGGTGCAGCGTATTTTAAGTGCTGAGAGTGAAATTAAAATGGAGAAAATAAGCAGGGGTAAATTAGAAGAGTATGAATACCAACAGTTGCACAGCAAGGGTATTAAAAAATTAGAAACAGCACCTATTTTTATTGATGACACCGCAGCGCTAAACATTTTTGAATTTAGGGCTAAAGCCAGGCGATTAGTAAATAAACATAATGTTGGATTGATATTAATCGACTATTTACAGTTGATGAGTGGTAGCGGCGATAGGGGTAGTAATCGTGAGCAGGAGATCAGTAATATTTCGCGTAACCTAAAAGCATTGGCAAAAGAATTAAATGTACCCATTATTGCTTTGAGTCAGTTAAGCCGGGCAGTGGAAACACGTAAAGAAAGTAAGATGCCACAATTAAGTGATTTACGTGAATCGGGTGCTATTGAGCAAGATGCGGATATGGTAATGTTTATTTATCGTCCGGAGTATTATGAAGTGATGAATAATGAAATGGGTGAGAGTACGAGTGGGGAAACACATATTCGTATTGCTAAGCATAGAAATGGTTCCTTGGAAACAATTAAGCTGCGTGCCCGTTTAGATATACAAAGTTTTGAAGAGTGGGAAGATGGTAATAGTGGAAGTGGTAGTTGGAAGCCGATTACGCCTAATCTTCCAAGTACAGGCGGTGGTGCTAATGATGGTGGTAAATTCTTTATTCAGAAGGGAAGTAGAATGAATGATGTAGGCGATTTTGATGAAGGTATTGATGCAGATCAACAATCTCCTTTCTAAATTTTTTGATCTATGTTATTACGATTATCTCAATTTATTGTAATCACATTATTATACTGTACTTCAGCATTTGCTCAGCAGCAATCTTTTCTACCAATTGTATTTGTGCATGGATTTTTAGGAAGTGGAGACACCTATGCAACACAGTTTCAACGATTTCGTGCAGCGGGTTATAACAAGGATCTACTGTACGTATATGATTGGAATAGTGTTGGGGTGCGCATCAATAATAGTGTAAGGCTCGATTCTTTTATTCAAGATGTATTAAAAAAAACAGGTGCAAAACAAGTTAATTTGGTGGGTCACTCTGCGGGTGGTGGTATTGGTTATGCTTATCTGAATGATTCTTTGTACGCCACACGGGTAGCGAATTATGTGCATATTGGAAGTAGTAAAGCAGCAGGGCCGGCGGGTAAACAACAGCAAATTCGAACTTTGAATATTTTTTCACCTGATGATAAAATTGCCAAGTCAGGGGAAATTCCCGGTGCTATCAATAGTGAGCAAAAGGGTAGTGATCACTATCAGGTAGCTACTTCAGAAGCAAGCTTTACCGCCATGTATAATTTCTTTAATAAACAGGCTCCAGCAGTATTTCCGC
>JAIEQT010000634.1 GCA_019747455.1 Chitinophagaceae bacterium
ATTACCGCTACCATAGCCATCATTACGCCTACAAGCTTCCAACCGGCTACCGTTTCGTTATAGAGATATACAGATAATACTACCGGAATTACAAGCGATAATTTATTCGCAACAGAAGCTACTGCAACACCAATCTTTTGTGCGGTAATACCAATAATATTAAAAATTGATACAAATAATACACCCATAAGCATGGCCCACTTAAACCAATCTGTTTGTATGGTGTGGCTATTGATAGGAAAAGACCCATTTACAAAAGAGCCAGTAATCACGCAAGTGATATAATTAAAGATGATAGCGGGGAAAACCGATATTCCCCATTTCTCACAAGCTTTAAATGCAAGTGTTAAATAACTGGTTAATATAATACTGCCTAATAAATAAATCATCCGATCAATTTAGTTGTAAAAAATAGCTAATTAAATCTTTTCCGAGCTTCTCTTGATGCTGCAAAATATAATGACTCAAGGTGGGTGCAGCTAACCCATCTCCTATTGCTAAACTATTATTTTCTATAACCCTGGCCTGATCCCATATACCCTCATTAATAAATTGCTGAATGGTATAGGCACCTCCTTCTACTAAAATACTTTGAATACCTCTCTCGTAACAATCGGCTAAAATTTGAGGTATCATTTTTTTTTCTTTATTCAATTCCACATAATAAAGATTATCTTTTCTCATCGCTTGATGAAAATTATAAACCACTGTTTTATTATTATCTGTAAATAGATCTTGTGTTATCGGCGTTTTGAGATTTGGATCGATTAATAATCGAATAGGATTATTACCTGCTATCAATCGTACTGTTAGTTTTGGATTATCATATAAAGCCGTATTAGCACCTATCAAAATAGCTTGTTCTTCGGAGCGCCATTGATGAACGAATTTATTTGTAGCCTCACCTGAAATGTACAGACGTTTACCGGTATCATCCGCTATTTTTTTATCAGCTGTTTGTGCCCATTTTAAAATAACATAGGGTCTTTTTTTTTCATGATAAGTAAAAAAGCGTTTATTGAGATTTATACATTCTTTTTCCAAAACACCTACAATCACTTCTATACCCTCGTTTCGTAATTGTGTAATTCCTTTGCCGGCAACTTCTTTGAAGGGATCCACACAACCCACTACTACGCGTTGAATTTTGTATTGTATAATTAAATTGGTACAAGGGGGTGTTTTACCATAATGAGCACAGGGCTCCAGCGATACGTATAAGGTAGCTTTAGGAATTTTATCGGTATTAGTGGCATCAACCGATTGTAAGCAATTTACTTCAGCATGTGCTTCTCCATACTTGGCATGCCATCCTTCTCCGATAATTTGATCTTCATATACCAACACGGCACCTACCATCGGGTTAGGTGCTACAGCACCTAACCCCCGCCGGGCAAGCGCTATGCATCGCTGCATATATTTCTCTTGTATATCCATAGCTGAACCTGCAAAATTAGCTAAATGATAGTAACATTGCAGCATGACTATTGCTGAGGTAAAAAAAGAAATAAGAAATGCTACTTCTCATTTGTATGAACAAAGAGAAATTACTGCCATTACAGCTTTACTACTTGAAAAAATTACCGGCTTTACCAGATTGGATCAGACCATACAAAAAGATGTACTCATTGAGCAACGAGAGGTAGAAAGCTTACAACAGGCCATAGTTAAACTACAACAAGGTATGCCCATTCAATATGTGCTAGGTGAAGCCTGGTTTTATGGTTTCTTATTTTCAGTATCAGAACATACCCTCATACCCCGACCGGAAACAGAAGAGTTGGTAGCATGGGTTCTCAGCGATTTGAATAATAATATATCTCAAGTCAATTTATTGGATGTAGGCACAGGCTCGGGTTGTATACCGATTACCATTGCAAAAAAAATATCGACTATAAAAACCTATGGTGTTGATATTAGTACAAACGCCCTGGCCATTGCAAAGAAAAATGCACAGTCTATCGGGTCAGATACGCAATTTCTAGAAATCGATTTTTTAGATACCTCCAAATGGGATTCTTTACCTCCGGTAGACATCCTTATCAGTAACCCTCCTTATATAGCAGAAAAGGAAAAAGCCAGTATGCACAAGAATGTGCTCGATTACGAGCCGCATATAGCTTTATTTGTGCCCGATAATGATCCGTTGATTTTTTACAAACAGATTCTTTTGTTTGCAGAAACAAAATTGCAAATGAATACCCTTATTTATCTGGAGTTAAACGAGGCACTAGCAATGCAAACAGCCGCATTGTTTTCCTCCGCTAGTTTTGAAACTACACTTAAAAAAGACATGCAGGGTAAGTATAGAATGTTAAAAGTGATCAAGAAATAAAAGCTATCGTAAGCCACTATTATCTACTGCCATAACCGGTGTTGCACCTAATTTTTTTATCACTTGCATAATTTGAATAGCCGTACCTAAATGTGCAGTGCTATCTCCATTAATCACAACCGAAGGTTTGTCGGTTTCCTTAGCCAAATACGCCTTTAGTTTATTTTCTAAATCAGCTATTAAAATCTTTTCTGAACCGATATAGAGTTGCTGTGCTTTATCAACGGTAATTACAACTGTTTGCTTTGCCTTTGTATCGGCCTTGGCTTTAGGATTTGATACTTTAATAACGTTCGGATTAGCTAAAGTAGATACAATGAGAAAAAAGAGTAGTAATATGAATAAAATATCATTTAAGGCACCGGTATGCATTTCGGGCTGGGATCTCAATTTTTTTCTAATATTCATAACTTTCTTCCAATGACTAATAACAATTGACCAATGACTAATGACTACTGACTACTGACTACCTGGTGGGTTCTTGTAATACATCCATAAAATCAGCACTGGCCGCTTCCATTTTGTTGGCTGTTTTATCTATTTGTACCGATAAAAAATTATGCCCTACATAAGCGATCAAACCAATGATAAGGCCTGTAGCAGAAGTAATCATTTTAGTATAGATACCCCCTGCAATTGTATTAAGCGTGTACTCACCTGTAGAAGCAATACCATAAAATAATTGTACCATCCCAATGATGGTTCCTAAGAAACCAAACATCGGTGCAATACCGGCAATCAAAGAAAGGATCGAAAGATTTCTTTCCATGCTATACATCTCCAGCTTACCTACATTCTCCATACTTTTTTCAATAATATCAATAGGCTTACCAATACGCTGAATACCCTTATCAATCATTCGAGCCACCGGATTATCTGTATTTTTAGTAACACTACGAGCAGCTTGTACATTACCCGTTAAAATATGATCTCTAATGATCCCCATAAAATTGGCATCAATTCTACCGGCTTTTCTAATCGCTATCCATCTTTCTGTAAAAACAAAAATAGCGGCTACTAGTAACAGGTAAAGTGGATACATGATCCAACCTCCTTTTTCCAGTAAGCTCCACAAAGAAATTTTTTCGGCAGTAACTACGGTACTTGCTGCTTTTTGTAACGTATCTACTTGTAGCAAATAAAACATCATAAGATTACGCGTTTTGTTGATCTTTCATTCTCATCATGGCCATGATCTGGCGCATATTATTTTCCATACCTTCCGGACTACCATCCAGGAAAATAATATTTCCCTTACTAACTTCAGCGAAGTTTTTTATGGCTTCTGTCCACATACTAAATAAAATCACATTGGTATCTAAATTAGCTTGTTTCATTTGTTCGGCAGCCTGGCTCATACCTTTTGCAACTTCTTCTCTAAAGAGCGCAACGCCTTGTCCACGTAGCTTTGCCGCTTCTCTCTCTGCCTCAGCGGCAATTTTGATAGCATTACCTTCTGCCTCAGCACCTTTTGTTTTGGTGATTAATAAAGCCTGACCTTCATTCTCTGCTGCCGCTTTTAAGTTGTTACTGGCAACTACTTTACTCATACTCTCCATAATGGCCTTATCGAAAGTGATATCGTTGATTTGTAAATCTTGCAAATGGTATCCCCAATCTTCTAATGAATGATCTATTTGTTGTTTTACGAACTCTACAATTTCTCTGCGTAACAATAAAATTTCTGCTTGCCTTTTTGTAGCTACAAAGGCGCGGATAGAACCTTCTACTGTACGAATCAATGCTTGCATAAGATCTTTATCGCTAATAAATTTAAAGGCAACATTTTTAATGGTTTCTTCTTCTTGGTTTATTACGGAATAAAGAAGCATACTTTTAAAGTATACATTCGCCTGATCTACTGTTACCGCCTGAAATTCTAATTCAACAGAACGGTTTTGAATACTTACTGTTTTATATACTTGTTCCAATACGGGTATTTTAAAATTTAGACCCGGACGAAGTATGCGTCTGTACTTACCAAAAAGTGTAATTACGGCAATAGTTCCCTGATTAACCGTAACTAACCCCGTAAATATGATGATTAAGAGCGCAAGTAACCACCAATATTGGATGAAGGTTGACATGATTTTTTATTTAATGTTTAAAGATAATAGCTAATTAGTTGTGTTTTGTTCCCAAACTTGTACCAATTCTGTTAAAACTTTCACAGCAGCTTCCATATCGCTAACGCCTACCCACTCATGCTTGCTATGTATGGCTTGCATACCGGTGAAGATATTCGGACAAGGTAATCCCATAAAACTCAATCGGCTACCATCCGTTCCACCCCGGATAGGTTCTTTTATAAAGGGAATACCTACACGATTATAAGCTTCTTTTGCATTGGCTTCTACAAGTGGATGCTGGATCAAAACTTCTTTCATATTTCTATACTGCTCTACTACTGTTATATTATAAGTAGCTCCCGGATATTTTTTTATTACAGTTTCTGTAATATCTTTCAATAACATTTCGTAATGCGCTAATTGCGCTGTATCAAAATCGCGAATGATAAAATCAATTATTGCTTTCTCTGCCAAACCTTCTACCCGAATGGGATGGATAAATCCCTGTTTTTGATCGGTAACTTCCGGTGCTAACCGATCTTTGGGTAAGGCAGCCAAAATCTGCCCGGCAATTTTAAGTGCATTGATCATTTTATCTTTTGCATATCCGGGATGCGCAATTACGCCTTCTATAGTTATGGTAAGTCCATCAGCACTAAAAGTTTCATCCTCAAAACTACCCAGTGATCCACCATCTAAGGTATATCCATAATTTGCCCCGAGTTTTTGCAGATCAAGTTTTGCCGTACCATTTCCTACTTCTTCATCAGGTGTAAATAAAACTTTAATCATACCATGTTTAACAGAAGGATTTTCCTGTAACCATTTTACCATTTCCATAATAATCGTTACACCTGCTTTATCATCGGCCCCTAATAAGGTTTTGCCACTAGCGGTAATGATATCTTTCCCCAGATGATTATGCAAATAAGGATATGCTTCCATGGTTATGACTTGCGTAGGATCATCGGGTAATACAAGGGGCAATCCGTTATAGTTTCTATGTAATATTGGTTTTACATTGGTTCCGCTGCAATCAGGGGCGGTATCAATATGGCTACAAAAACAAATCACAGGAACATTTTTATTGGTATTAGCGGGGATAGTAGCGTACACATAACCAAATTCATCCGTATGTGCATCTTCAACCCCCATGGCTAACAATTCTGTAGCTAATAAATGAGATAAATTTTTCTGCTTTGGGGTAGAAGGGAATGTATTAGCATGAGGATCGCTCTGAGTATCCATTTGTACATAACGTATAAAGCGGTTTACCAAGCTACTCATAATAGTTTTTTTAAGAAGCTAAGATATGTGTTCTAAACGCTTGCAAATTCAGGATATAATATGTATATTTCGGCAACCAAAAACAACCCACAATGAAAAAAACGATTGTTGGCGCCCTTGTAGGCGGCATTATCTTGTTTATGTGGCAATTTGCTTCATGGACAGCCCTAAACTTACACTTACCTGCACAAGGTTATACAGCTAAGCAGGACACGATTTTACAGGTTTTATCGGCTAACTTAGAAAAAGAGGGAGGATATTTTTTACCCACCGCTCCTGCAGGTACTTCTTTCGAAGACATGGAAAAGCTAACTGAAAAATCAATAGGTAAACCTTGGGCTATTATACAATATCATAGCGCTCTAGAGTACAATATGGGATTGAACATGGCACGTGGATTAATAACAAATATTATTCTTGCCTGGCTATTGATTTGGATAATAGGCAAATTCGGCAATAACAGTTTTAGCACAACGCTAACCACATCTTTGATACTGGGCATAATTGTATACCTCAATAGTGCCTATACCAGTCATATTTGGTACAAACTCTTCGATATAAGAGCATTCCTGATCGATTGTATAGCGATGTGGGGCCTAACCGGATTGTGGCTTGGCTGGTGGCTCAATAGAAAGCCTAAGGCATAATAATCATCGACTTAGCATCGATAGCTACGAGTTCTAGATCAAAGATCAGGTCTTCGCCAGCTAGCGGATGATTCGCATCTAAAACCACAACATCTTCTTTAACAGCAGCAATGGTTACCGGAAAATTTTGTCCGGAGCCATTGCTCATATTGAGTTGCATACCCACTTCAGGTGTCATATCCGGTGGAAATTTATCTTTGGGAAACTCCATGATCATTTCTTCTTGCTTAGGGCCATAAGCCTGATCGAATGGGATATGGATCGTTTTCTTTTCGCCTATTACCATACCTGTTACACCCTCATCAAAACCTGCTATTACCATTCCTCCGCCAATTTCAAACTCAAGTGGTTCGCGGCCTTCCGATGAATCAAATGTATTTCCGTTAGTAAGTTTGCCGTGGTAATGTACTTTTATTTTATCCCCTTTTTTTGCTTGTTGCATACAATAAATTTCGGCGAAAGTACAACCCATCTCTGAGCCTGCGAACTATTTTATTTATCTTCCCGCTTTAAGCTATATTATGAAAAAGTTATGCGTATTGCTTTTTGTAGCCTTTAGCCCTATTTTTCTGATTGCCCAAAATACCCAAACACCGGTATTACCGGCTGCCTATCGCACATCCGTATATGTGCCCATGCTAAAAGGAAAGCGGGTGGCTGTTTTTGCCAATCATACCGCTACTATCGGTAACACCCATTTAGTAGACAGTCTTGTAAAACTAGGTATTAAAATAACCAAAGCCTTTGGCCCTGAACATGGATTTAGGGGAACAGCAGATGCAGGAGAAAAAATTGATAACTATAACGACCCGGCCACTGGCATACCGGTTATTTCTTTATATGGCAAGAAAAGACGTCCCAGTGCCGAAGACTTAGCCGATGTAGATATCATGTTATTCGATATACAGGATGTTGGCGTACGTTATTATACCTTCATTTCTTCTTTACAAGAATATATGGAAGCGGCTTTTGAAAATAAAAAGCCGTTGATCATTCTCGACCGTCCCAATCCCAATGGATTTTATGTGGATGGCCCCATTTTAGACACAGCTTATAAAAGTTTTATCGGCATGCAACCAATACCCGTTGTATACGGTATGACAATCGCAGAATATGCCATGATGATTGCGGGTGAGCAATGGTTAAGTAAAGAGGCCAACAAACAATACGAATTTTATCAACGCGCTCAAAATAGCCCCGATACCCCTTTTCATTTTCAAGTGATCAAATGTGCTAACTATACCCATAAAAGTTTGTACAACTTACCTGTTAAGCCTTCTCCTAATTTACCGGATATGGCTGCTGTTTACTGGTATGGCAGTACTTGTTATTTTGAAGGAACCGTTTTGAGTGAGGGGCGAGGAACCGAGCATCCATTCTCTATTTTTGGACATCCTAGCCTACCGAATACCCTCTATGCGTTCACACCTATTTCACGTGATGGCGCTAAAGAACCTAAATTGAAAAATCAATTGAGTTATGGTTAGAATATTTGGGATAATCCCAGTAAGGTTTTAGCCTCGCTTAAAACAGGTATACGTATCGATTATTTAGTAGAAGCTTATCGATTATTTCCACAAAAAGATAGCTTCTTTTTGAGACCTAAGAGCGGTAAGCCAACCGATTATTTCTTTAATAAATTAGCAGGCAGTAATCAACTGATGGAGCAATTAAAAGCAGGTAAAACAGCTACGGACATTAAAGAAAGCTGGCAGCCGGGCATAACTGCCTTTAAAAAAATAAGGAAAAAATATTTGCTCTACCCCGATTTTGAATAGTGCTTCATGAACCTTATGCTATTACCTTTGGCGCATGAGTAAGTCGTTTACGGAATTGCGGATCGTTTTTATGGGCACACCCGATTTTGCGGTAGCTTCTCTGAAAGCCTTGGTAGAAGCCGGTTG
>JAIEQT010000064.1 GCA_019747455.1 Chitinophagaceae bacterium
TATGCAAGAAGTAAAAACAGATATTGTAGTTTTTACAGATGCTAATACTATGGTTAATAAACAAGCTTTACTGCTTATGAGCAGGCATTATATTGATCCCTCTGTTGGTGCTATTGCCGGAGAAAAAAGGGTTCAAATAGAAGAAACAGCAGATGCTACCGCAGGAGAGGGATTTTATTGGAAGTATGAATCGAAACTAAAGAAATGGGATTCGGCATTGTATTCTGTTGTAGGAGCAGCAGGAGAATTATTCAGTATCAGAACAAATTTATACGAACCTGTTGAACCGGATACCATACTTGATGATTTTATGATTTCCATGAATATTGCGAAAAAAGGGTATCGAATCATTTATGAGCCTGAGGCATATGCTATGGAAAAAGCATCTGCCGATACGGGTGAGGAGTTAAAACGTAAAATTAGAATCTCTGCTGGCGGTGTACAGTCTACACTTCGTTTGAAATCACTTTTGCTACCTTTTAAGCAACCCGTTCTTAGTTTTGAATATATCAGTCATCGTATACTTCGTTGGGTACTCACTCCTTATCTGATGATTTTGGTGTTTTTATTAAACATGCTATTTGTAATACAAGTAGGTTGGTTTGGATTGTATGGATTTTTATTTGTTGGACAGATTCTCTTTTATGGGGCCGCTTTGTTGGGTCGAATACTTGAAGCAAAACAAATGAAGATCAAAATTTTCTTCATCCCATATTATTTTTGTTTAATGAATTACGCTGTGATAGCCGGTATGTTTAGGTATGTTTTGGGTGAACAATCGGTATTATGGGAGAAAGCTAAACGGAAATAATACGCGGTTTTATATAGGATAATCGGCCATATTTGAGGAAGATCGGATAAATCTTTATCTTTTTTTCTAAATATTAATTATATTTTTGCAGAGATATACTCATTAAGAATACTTTTTTAGTATATAAAATCAATATGATTAGAAAAATCCTATGTGTTGATGATGACAATATATCACTCACAATTTCCAAACTCCTTTTGAGAAGAACCGGATTTAGTGATGTGATCGATACTGCTGTTGATGGTAGTGATGCGCTGGAGTATTTGAAGATTCTTTTTGAAACTGCTGATAACTTTTCTGAAGAAGCCCCTCAATTAATATTATTGGATATTAATATGCCTGTATTAAACGGCTGGGAATTTTTAGACGCATATATGGAACTTTATGCCAGTAAATTACCCGATACAAAAGTTGTTATTTTATCCTCTACTATAGATCCGGAAGATTTCTCTCGTGCGAAAAAATATCCGGTAGTCACTCAATTTTTAAGTAAACCCTTGAGTACTGAAAACCTTACGGAGTTGAAAGAGAATGATTGGGTAGCTTCTTTTTTTGTCGCTTAATCAGGGAGTCTTAACTTACAGTTGTTATAAATTACAAACTGTATGAATTTTTTAGGACCGCTCGATTGGGTATTCATCATTATTTATCTCCTTGTAATTGCCGGTATTTCTATTTGGAGTATTCGAAAGAGCAAAGAATCGGCATCCGACTATTTTCTAGCCAACCGAAACCTAGGATGGTTTGTAATCGGGGCCTCTATTTTAGCTTCTAATGTAGGCTCAGAGCATATTGTTGGATTAGCCGGTTCTGCAGCTAAATCAGGTACTGTGCTGGGGCATTATGAATTACATTCCTATATTGTATTGATACTTGGATGGGTGTTTGTGCCTTTTTACATGCGCAGTATGGTGTATACCATGCCCGAGTTTTTAGAGCGAAGATTTAATCCGCAGGCGAGGCGTTTATTATCTATTATTCAGTTACTGAGTTATGTAATCACAAAAGCATCGGTAACCATTTTTGCGGGTGCTTTGGTTTTCAATCAATTCTTTGGTGTTGATTTTTGGACAGGGGCTATCATATTAGTTGTTGTAACCGGCGTATATACGATTTTTGGTGGCTTACATGCCGTAATGTATACAGAAGCTATTCAAGCCATTGTACTATTGTTAGGGTCTTTTGTTTTATTACTTATTGGCTTAGATAAAGTAGGTGGTTGGCATAACATGTTAGCATCTATTCCAAAAGAAAAATTAAATATGTTTCCGCCATTAAGTGATCCCAACTATCCATGGCTTGGCATTCTTATTGCATCGCCTATTGCCGGACTTTGGTATTGGTGTACCGATCAGCATATTGTTCAGCGTTGCCTGGCTGCTAAAAGTGAGAAAGAGGCAAGAAGAGGAACTATTTTTGCCGCTTATTTGAAGCTAATGCCATTTTTTATTTTTTTAATTCCAGGTTTGATTGCTTACGCACTAAAGGCTCAGGGTAAATTAATATTAACGGATACGAATACTGCTTTTCCAACTATGGTGAAAGAGCTGATGCCAATGGGTTTGCGGGGATTATTAGCAGGTGGTTTATTAGCCGCTTTGATGAGTTCATTAGCTTCTGTATATAATGCTTGCTCAACCTTATATACCATCGATATTTATAAAGAGCGCAATCCGCAGGCTAGCGAAAAACAATTGGTAAAAGTAGGGAGAATAGCTACGGGTGTTGTAGTGTTATTAGGGATGGCATGGATACCTTTAATGGGTCGCATATCAAATGGTTTGTACGATTATTTGCAAAGTGTACAAAGTTATTTAGCACCACCCATTGCAGCTGTTTTTTTATTGGGCGTATTTTTTAAGCGATTGAATGCAAAAGGAGCCTATACAGCTATGGTTACAGGTTTTGTGATTGGTTTGGCCAAACTTACTTTTCAAATGTTTAAAGACCAGTTACCAACCAATAGTATTTTTTATCAATTCGGATCAATCAATTTTTTATACTTCGCTATTTACTTATTTCTTTTTAGTATAGCTGTAATGGTGATTGTTAGTTTAGCCACACCCAAACCTTCTGAAGAACAAATTCAAGGTCTTACATTCGCCACAACGGTAGCCGCAGATAAAGCAGCTTCGAGGGCGAGTTGGAATAAGTGGGATGTGGTTCATACGTTTTTTGTTTTACTTGTTATTGTGTCTATCTTAATTTCTGTCTGTGCGTTGGGGGTGGGGGGCTAATGGTCGATTTCTCTATGTTATTTTAGTTGAGCTTTCTTGATATCGATGCCGGCATCGTTTGCGTAAATAAAGTGCCTTACTAGCTTCATTTCCATGCCGATTATGAATAGACTTGTATGTCCATTTAGGTGGATACAGCGATTGCTTAAACTTAAACGCCATTATGAGAAATTTTTTTTCGCTATTGTTATTTTGCTTTTTGGCAATAACATCAATTGCGCAACAGAAACAAACCAAAGGGAAAATTACCGATGAATCAGGAGCTCCACTACAGGGAGTTACGGTAACAGTAAAAGGAACTAAAGTAGCCACACAAACTGATGGGGCAGGTAACTTTGCCTTATCAACTTCATCCGATGGTAAACAAACCCTTATATTTAGTTATGTTGGCTACACTACTGAAACTGTTTTTGCAAATCCGGGAGAATCGATCGAGGTAAAACTTAAAAAGTCTAATGCCAGCTTAGACGATGTAGTGGTAATTGGTTATCAATCGGTGAAAAGAAAAGATGTATTGGCTTCCGTAGCATCAGTAAGTTCAAGAGATATTAAAGATATTCCAATTAATTCTGCTGCAGAGGTATTGAACGGTCGCTTGGCAGGAGTAACTGCAACAACAGCCGAGGGTTCACCTGATGCTACTATTCGCATTCGAGTAAGAGGTGGTATGTCTATTACCGGGGATAACTCTCCGCTATTTATTGTGGATGGTGTACAAGTTGAAAATGGACTATCAGCTATATCACCGCAAGATATTCAATCCATTGATGTTTTGAAAGATGCTGCTGCTACAGCTATCTACGGTGCCAGAGGGGCTAATGGTGTAATCGTTATCACTACAAAAACCGGGAAAAAAGGCGATTTTAAATTAAGCTATAACGGATTCATGGGATTGAAGAATCTAACAAAAACCTTAGACGTCCTCAGTCCATATGATTATGTTATTTATCAGTCTGAAAGATCAAGAGGTAGCTCAACAGATAGTACCACATTTACCAGAAATTTTGGAACCACTTGGGATACTTTGAGTAATTATCAAAATGTATCTCCCGTTAATTGGCAACAACAAACTTTTGGAAGAACCGGATTTATGCAAACACATAATTTCAATGGATCCGGTGGTACAGATAAATTTATTTATAATATTGGCTATACATATAATAACGATAAAGCTGTTGTACTAAACTCTAGCTATAGAAGGCATTTATTGATCTTCAAAGGAGATTATATTGCCAGCAAAAAATTAAAGTTTGGCATTAGTAGCAGGTACACTAGTCAAAACGTATACGGTGCCGGCGTATCAGATACTAAAGGATCGTCTTATAATAGGATGAGAAATGCAGTTAAATATCGTCCTTTTGTATCTGCAGCGCAAGATATCGACGACAACGATCCGCTAGCCGATCCGAATGTGGGTAATGGATTGAACCTTGTTAATCCGATTGGATTGGCCAATGCGGAATATAGGAAGAAAACAACCATCGTTTATAATATTACTTTGAGTGCTAACTATCAGATCACCAAAAATCTAAGCTTCCGATCTACTTTTGGTTATGATGATAATAGCTTTTATGATCGTCAGTTTAGTGATTCTATTACGCCTTATTCTATTTTACAGGGAGGCAAAAAGCCACTGGTTAGTTTAGATACAGTTAACCGTAGAACCATAACCAACTCGAACGTTTTTACTTATTCACTGAAGAACTTGAATAAGATACACGATATTGATGTGCTTATTGGTGAAGAAACATACGATCTTACTACAGAAACCAGAAATAATATATTCCGGAATTTCCCTAATGGTATAAAGCCCGACGATGGATTTAATTATCCCAATTTGGGTATCCCTTTTGCGGGGTATCCTAAATTGAGTAAGTCGCGCTATACCAGCTTGTCTTTCTTCTCTCGCATTAACTATGCATTGATGGATAAATATTTATTTTCTATCAATGTAAGGGCAGATGGCGCTTCAAAGTTTGCTCCTGGTAAACAATGGGGGTATTTCCCTGCAGGTTCATTTGCCTGGAGAGTAAAAAGTGAAAAATTTTTGAAAGAGGTAACGGCTATTAATGATCTTAAGTTTCGGGTAAGCTATGGTACGGTTGGTAATAATCGAATCAACGATTACTTATATCTTACTACTTTCCGTAACGATGGTACCTTTTACTATGGGCTAAATAATCAGGCACTCAATGCTTTTTCTTCAGCAGGTTTAGTAAATCAGAATCTTAAGTGGGAGTCTACCATAAATAGAAATTTCGGTGTTGATATTCGGTTGTTTGATCGATTAGATGTAACGGTAGATATTTATAAAAATACATCCAGCGATCTTTTATTGAATGTACCTATAGCTCCCACATTTGGTTACTCCACGCAATTACAGAATGTTGGTAGAACATCTAACCGTGGGGTAGAATTTCAACTCAGTTACGCCATCCTGCGCAAAGCAAACGGATTGAATTGGAATGCCAGCTTTAACATGTCGTTCAATAGAAATGAAATTGAGCAATTAGGGGTAAATCAAACCAGTTTCTTCCCGGCCGCAAGTTGGGGTGTATCGGGTCAGCCAACGGATTATATAGTTAAGATCGGACAACCCGTTGGATCTATTTGGGGCCTTGTAACAGATGGTTTTTATACCGTTAATGATTTTAATTATAATGCCACTACTTCCGTGTATACACTTAAGTCGGGTGTAGTATCTAACGCGGGTATCATCGGACCGGTGCAACCAGGGTCAATCAAGTTTAAAGATTTGAATGGAGATGGTGTAATCGATTTAAATAATGATAGGCAAGTTATTGGTAATGCTAATCCTAAGTTTACCGGTGGATTAAATCAGCAGTTGACTTATAAGAATTGGGACATGAGCTTGTTTGTTAATTTCTCTTATGGTAATGATGTTTATAATGCCAATAAAATTGAGTTTACAAATGGCTATACTGGAAATTCAAATATGCTAAATATCATGGCGGGTAGATGGAAAACGGTAACAGCAACCGGACAAACCGCACAATGGGTGAACTCTTCTAACCAAGTTGTAGGAATTGCCCCCGATCAATTACAGGCATTGAATGCGAATGCCACTATTTGGGCGCCTTTAAAAAGTGCAGGCGCTTTCTTCCCCCACTCCTGGGCTATTGAAGACGGGTCATTCTTAAGAGTGAATAACCTTACAATCGGATATACGGTATCACCAGAGAAATTAAGAAAAATGAATATCAGTAAACTACGTTTCTACTTTACGGGAAACAATTTGGCGATATTTACTAAATACTCCGGTTACGATCCTGAAGTAAGTGTTTCAGGTAGTCCGCTTACACCCGGACTTGATTATTCTGCTTATCCTAAGAGTAGAACATTCATTTTTGGGATTAACGCAACATTTTAATTATTTATAAAATCAACGATATGTTTACCAAAAACAGTTTTAAAATAGTGTATACAATCCTGGTATCACTGGTTTTATTTACAGGCTGTAAAAAATATCTTAATCAGCAGCCTATTACAGAAGTAGGTACTGAAATGGTATTTAGTGATGTTACGAGTACTACAAAAGCGGTAGCGGCAGCTTATAGTAGATTAGTAGGGGATGCTGCCTACGGTATTCGCTTGAGTTTATATTATCCGGTAGATAAAGATGAAATGCAGGGGCCTACCGGAAACCCGGATAACGATAGAAGAGATATTGCGCGGTATATAGCTACTTCCGGAAATACACAGCTGAACAATCCATTTAATCAGTTATTTCAAGGTATTGAATTCGCCAATATTTGTATAGATAATATTCCAGCAATGGATATGTGCAAAAACGGAACGGAACAACAAAAAAAACAATTGCAACGATTACTTGGGGAGTCTTTAACATTAAGAGCTCAATTCTATTTTGAAGCTATTCGTAATTGGGGAGATCTGCCGGCTCATTTTAATGCCGCTTCTTCTATTGCCAATGACAATCCTTTTCCTCGTCAAACAGATAGAGATACCCTCTATATGCGAATACTGGATGATCTGAAAACAGCGGCTACATTAGTTCCTTGGAGAAATGAAGTAACAGCAATAGGGGATCAGGTAGATGAAAGAATAACTAAAGGAGCCGTTAAAGCTTTAAGAGCCAGAATAGCTTTATTCAGAGGTGGATTTTCATTACGCAGATCAGGTACTATGCAGCGTAATGCCGATTATCTAACTTACTATCAAATAGCTAAAGAAGAATGTGCGGATATTATAGCTTCCGGTCAACACTCACTTAACCCTAGCTTCAGGGCTTTATGGAAAGATCAAGTAAATGCAAGGGCGGTAACAGATCCTAACGGAGAATTGATGTTTCAAGCCAGTGGTATCGGAAGGTTAGGTGTTGCAGATACTAAGTTAGCTTATTATAATGGGCCAACGGTAAATAATTTAGGTAATAAAAGCATCAATGTATTACCAACTTATTTTTATGCTTTCAATCAAAATGATTTAAGAAGAGATGTGACTTGTGCCCCTTACAATGTAGCAGCAGATGGTGTTACAAAAATTGGACAGGCCATTACCGCTATATGTGATGGTAAGTATAGAAGAGATTGGATTAGCAACCCGATAGTATCTCCTACAGACGCAGTGCAATATTTTAGTTTAAAATGGCAGTTGATTCGGTATTCAGATGTTTTATTGATGTTCGCAGAAGCCGAGAATGAAATCAGTGGACCAACAGCCCTTGCTTATAACGCTATCAATCAAGTAAGAAGAAGAGGTTTTGGTAAACCCTTAGGTACACCGGATGCTACTGTTGATTTACCAACCGGATTATCAAAAGCTGCTTTCTTTAATGCCATTGTTGATGAGCGTTCTTTTGAGTTAGGAGGTGAAGGTATTCGTAAATACGACTTAATTCGCTGGAATTTATTAGCCAGTAAAATTGCAGATACTAAAACAGCATTATTGAATATGGCTAATAGAGTTGCTCCTTACAATAGTTTACCTCAGGCTATGTTTTTTAATAATAATTCAAGTGCTGATGATGTAACACTCTGGAGAAATTCATTTTATACCCCAGAACCCGGAACTACGCCTTCAGGAACTACAAGGGTTGTATGGACAGGGGCAACTATCAATACAGTAGCTTTAGCCAGATATGCTACCGGGTTTACTACAGGTAAATCTGAATTGTTACCATTCCCGCAGCCTGCGTTAGATGCTAACTTCAACCTCAAACAA
>JAIEQT010000222.1 GCA_019747455.1 Chitinophagaceae bacterium
ACATTCCGATTTTTATGTGCGGGATAGCATAACAGGCAAAGCGGTTTCACAATTCGATTGGACGGATACACGGAAACTCAATTATAAAAATCCAACTGTTACCGATAGCATGCTGGCAGCCATGCAATATTGGATTCGAGAAACAAAAATTGATGGGTACAGATGTGATCAGGCTCATTTAGTTGATAGTAATTTTTGGTATAAAGCAATTCCTGCTTTAAAAAAGGAAAAAAATATCTTGATGATTGCAGAATCAGAAGATGCTTGGGTGCATCGTGCCGGTTTTGATATCAGTTATCCTTGGAGAGCTTTTCATGTAATGGTAGATATTGCCGCAGGAAAGAAAAGCGCCTTGGCATTGGATACTGTTCAACAGTATATTGATTCTTCCTTTCCAAAAAATGCAAGTCTCTTGTATTTTACCAGTAATCATGATGAAAATAGTTGGAATAAAGCAGATTATGGTACCATGCCCGGGCTCACACATGAGCCATTTGCGGTGCTTACGCAAACATTGCCCAGATCGGTGCCGATGATATATAGTGGACAAGAAGAGCCCATACTCCGCGCGATTCCTTTTTTTGAAAAAGATACGATCGTGTTCAATAAATATATGCGGGCTTCTTTTTATAAACAATTACTACATCTTAGAAAAAATAATACTGCATTAGCCGCCGCTATACCGATGCAGAGAGTTCATACAACGGCGGATACAACTGTGTATGCATTTATAAGAAAAACAAATACAAATGGAGTTTTTGTAATTGTAAATCTTAGTAATAGAATTCAAAATATTGAATTGAAAGGAGATCAGATAAAAGCATTTATGCAGCAAAAGCCACAAACTTTTATTGGGAATAAAATAATTATGATAGAAAATAAATTGCAATTGGCTCCTTGGGAAAGTAGGGTATATGCTTATTAAAAATCTTTGTCACTTTTAATCTTACCGTCTCAGGTCTACTATCTCCGGTCTAAGGTATTCCTTATCTTTGCCCTATGACCCGCGAATCCTTAATTCAACAAATTAATGCTAAACAATCTTACCTCTGTGTTGGGTTAGATACAGACGTTACGAAATTGCCCAAACATCTTCAGGGTAGATCTAATGCAGTGGTTGAATTTAATAAAGCTATTATTGATGCCACAAAAGATTATTGTGTTAGCTATAAGATCAACACGGCTTTTTATGAATCACAAGGGTTGAAGGGTTGGGAGGCCATGATGGAGACTGTTGATTATATTCCTGCCACACACTTAAAAATTGCTGATGCAAAAAGAGGGGATATCGGAAATACTTCCCATCAATATGCGAAAACTTTTTTTGAAACAATTCCTTTTGATGCTATTACCGTGGCGCCTTATATGGGAGAGGATAGTATTCGTCCTTTTTTAGCCTATGAAAATAAGTGGACTATTATTTTGGCCTTAACCTCCAACCCGGGCAGTTATGATTTTCAACAAAATATCGTAACGCCTTACAATGAGGATCTTACACTTATACCACATTTGGCCATGGGTAACACCGAAAAAAGGTTGTATGAGCAAGTGCTTGAGAAAACAGCAAAATGGGGTAGCATCAACAATTTGATGTATGTTGTTGGAGCCACTCGAGCATCTGACCTGGAGAATATAAGAAGTATCATCCCGGATCATTTTTTACTGGTTCCGGGGGTAGGTTTTCAAGGCGGTAGTTTAGAAGAAGTTTCTAAATACGGGTCAACCAAAGATATTGGCTTATTGGTGAATGCTAGTCGCGCAATTATTTTCGCATCGCAACACGAAAATTTTGCAGAAGAAGCCGCTGAGATTGCGAAACAGTATCAAGCAGAGATGTCGCTTATTATGTCAACCACTTTCTCTGCCCAGCGTAAATGAGTAATGCCGGAGTAATGTAACTGATCTGATGCCAATGCTTGCAGGTTATTTTTCTCTGTTCTGGTTTCGTCGGTTATATTAATAAAATGAGCACCTGCTTTTTTGGTAAATGCTGAACAAACATTATTAAAATTATCGATCTGCTTGCTGATTGTCTGCAGATCCCTACCCGCTGCAAAAGGGGTGAATCCCCAATCTGGAATAGATAAAACCATTACATGTGTAGGTTTATTACCGGCAAAGTGAATAGCCTTACGTAAGAGAAATTCGAAATCAGATGTGAAGTCGGAAATGGATAATCCGCGGTACTGATTATTAACCCCAATCAATAAGGTTACAAAATCGTATTGTGTATTTAATTTAGTATGTAAAATATGCTCAGCTAATTCGGTGGTTGTCCAGCCGGTTTTAGCTACTATTTCTGGCGCATGAAAATGCATTCCTTTTTTCCTTAAAAGCTGTATAGCCTGATAGGGGAAGCTTTGATGTAATGGTACTGATTCACCAATAGTGTATGAATCGCCAAGTGCTAAGTAGGTGTTATAGTGCATAGTAGTTAGTGTATAGTGGTTAGTATTTCGTAGAATCGATATACATCCTCAAAACTGCAATACAAGGGAGCAGGTGCAACGCGTATCACGCCTGGCTCTCTGTAATCTACAATGATACCGTTATCTAACATGGCTTGATGGATTTGTTTACCTTTCTCTTTAAAAAATAAAGATAATTGGGCTCCTCTTTCCTGATAATTAGTAGGTATTATAATTTCAAAATTCAAATTTGTTAATTGATTCAATAAATACGCGAGATAACCGGTAAGTGCAATACTTTTCTCACGAATGGCCCCTATACTGGCTTCATCAAAAATTGCCAAAGACGCTTTTAAAGCAGCACTGTTAAAAACTTGTGCCGTGCTAATATTCCAGCCGCTAGCATTTTGTTTGGGGATAAATCCTTTTTCCATTTTAAAACGTTCTTTCTCATCGTTTCCCCACCAACCCGCTAAACGAGGGGTATTTATATTGGCTGCATGTGTTTCATGTACAAAAACACCGCCCACAGCTCCCGGACCTCCATTGAGATATTTATAGGAACACCAAACAGCAAAATCTACATCCCAGTTGTGTAATTGTAATGGAATATTTCCAACAACATGGGCTAGATCAAAAGCCGCAATTGCACCCGCTTCATGTGTGGCTTTGGTAATGGTAGGGATATCGAAAAACTGTCCTGTATAATAATTGATGCCGCCCAATAATACTATGGCTAATGATTCTTTATTGGCCTCGATCGTGGCTAGTATATCAGTTGTATCCAGTGTTTTCTTTCCATCCTTCGGGAATAACTCAATGATATGTTCATCCGGATTGAGATCATAATGTTTTATCAAGGTTTCAACAGCGTATTGATCAGAGGGAAAAGCACCTGACTCCATTATGATCTTTGTGCGCTTACCTCTAGGCTTATAAAAGCTTAGCATGAGCAAGTGCAGATTAACGGTAAGTGCATTCATGACCGTTACCTCTTGCTCAAGTCCACCAACAATTTTTGCCAAACTTTGCCTCAGGTATTCTTGATAGTATAACCAGGGATTTGCGCCTTTAAAATAACCCCCTACAGCTAATTCACGCCAGCTTTGTAGTTCAATCTCCAAGGCTTCGCTTGTTGTTTTAGGCTGTAGGCCCAATGAATTTCCGCAAAAATATATTACCGGCTTACCGTTATGAGTAGGGGAATGAAATCTGGTTTTAAATGATGATAACTTATCGGCTTTATCCTGCGCATGGGCAAATTCAATATTGGCTTCAAAAGTGGCAATCATATCTGCAAATTTGATGCAAATTAAGCATTGCCTTTATTTTATGAGTGGGTGATTTTTTTAATGCGAATCATGTATTTTTCCGTTCTAATAATTGCTTATGAAAGGAATATTTACAACGATGTTGCTCGCAACCTGTTTTTATGCAACTGCTCAGCAAACGACTGCTATAAAAGCAAATTATGCGCAAGCAGCTAAATTTTCTCCAAAACGCTTGGAGAAAATGGTTTTTAGTTTAAATGTAGATCCGCATTGGTTAAAGAAATCCGACCGATTTTGGTATATGTATGAAACATCAGAAGGGAAAAAATGGTACATCGTAGATGCTGTAAAAGGGGAAAAGAAATTATTATTCGATAATGCAGTATTGGCAGCTAAGCTAACCCGTGCTACCGATGATCCCATGGACGCCCAACATTTGAACATAGATAGCATGCGCTTTATCAAAGATGAAAACTGGATTCACTTTGAAGTAAAATCTACTTTAGAAGTGGAGAAAAAAGATAGTACCGCTAAAAAAGGTACACCCCCAACTAAAGAGAAGAAGATTTATTTCTTTAACTATAATATTATAACTGGGGAATTAGTTCAACTCAATGAGTTTACTAAACCAAAGCGCCGACCTACCTGGGCAAATATTTCACCGGATAGTAATATCATCATATTTGGTAAAAATTATAATTTGTGGTGGATGGATAAAGCCAATTATCAAAAGGCTTTGATCAATGAAGATGATAGTACGATTGTACAATACCAACTTACTAAAGACGGCATAGAATATTTTAGTTATTATAATGAAGGAAATTTATCGGGCAATGGAGATAGTAATACCGATAAAGAAAAAAATAAAAACAAACGCAAGCCGGTAGGTATTTTATGGTCGCCCGATTCAAAGCATTTTGCGGTAGATTTTACAGACAATAGAAAAGTGAAAGACCTTTGGGTAATTAATAGTATTGCAGAACCAAGGCCTACTTTAGAAACTTATAAGTATTGGATGCCGGGAGAAAAAGAGGCACCCGTTGAGCATTTGATGTTGTTTGATTGGGCAACGAAAACAGGTAAAGAAATCGTTACCGGAATGTATAAAGATCAATCTGTAAATGTTTGGAGCCGACCGGTTAAAGTAAATACCAGAGATGATGAATACCGACCTGCTGTTTGGTTAGGTACAGCCGACAAATTTTATTTTAGCAGAACCAGCAGAGATTTGAAGAGAATTAATATTGGTGTGGTGGATGTTGCCAGCGGTACTGCTAAAACCTTGATTCAAGAGAAACTAAATACCTATGTTGAGATCCGTAGATTAGGATTGGTGAATGAAGGGAAAGAATTAATTCAATGGAGTGAAGATGATGGATGGGGACATTTTTATTTGTACGATGAGAACGGTAAATTAAAGAATCAAATCACTTCAGGTGCATGGCATGCAGAAGATATCTTAGGCATAGATGAAAAAGCACGTGTATTATACTTCTCAGCAAATGGACGTGAAACAGGGGAGAACCCTTACTATCTGCATGCTTATCGTGTAAACTTTGACGGTAGTGGCTTGAAATTATTAACACCCGGCGATTTTGATTGGAATATGAGTATGGACGATGAAAAGAAATTTATTGTAGGTAACTTTTCTCGTGTAAATACGACTCCTAAATCTGCACTTTATGCTGCTGATGGAAGAAAAATAATTGATTTAGAAACCGCTGATCTTTCATTGCTAATGGCTGCAGGATACAAATTTCCGGAGATTTTTAAAGCGAAAGCCGATGATGGTATCACTGATATCTACGGGGTTATGTATAAACCCTTCGATTTTGATAGTACTAAAAAATATCCTATTGTAGAATATGTATACCCGGGTCCACAAACCGAATCCATGAATACCTCTTTCAGTCGTGGTATGGATCGTACAGATCGCCTTGCACAGATAGGTATGGTGGTGATTACTTTGGGTAATAGAGGAGGGCATCCCAGCCGTAGTAAGTGGTATCATAATTACGGTTATGGAAATTTACGTGATTATGGATTAGCCGATAAGAAAACAGTAGCAGAACAATTGGCCAATAGGTATAGTTATTTAGATATCAATAAAGTGGGTATACACGGTCATTCAGGCGGAGGTTTTATGAGTACAGCTGCTATGCTAGTGTATCCCGATTTTTTTAAAGTAGCCGTTTCTTCCGCTGGAAATCATGATAATGCTATTTATAATCGTTGGTGGAGTGAAAAACATCATGGAGTAAAGGAGATTATCAGTGAAAAAGGGGATACTAGTTTTCAATATAATATCGATAAAAATCCAGATATCGCCAAAAACTTAAAGGGTAGATTATTATTGTCGCATGGCGAGATAGATAATAATGTACACCCTGCTAATACCATGCGTGTGGTAAATGCTTTAATCAAAGCGAATAAGCGATTTGATATGATTCTGCTCCCTACACAGCGCCATGGTTTCGGAGATATGACCGAGTATTTCTTTTGGCGTCAAGCAGAATATTTTGCCCGCTATCTAATGGGAGATACTACCGAGCGACCGGTAGATGTGGAGGAGATTAATAAAGATGTAGAACAAAGTGGAAACAAACGCAGGCAGTAATTAATTTTTTGGTTTATCGCTTCTTGCTCAGCCTTTGTTTGAGCCTTATTTGAATAAGTGACGAGTAGCAATGAAAGGAATAGTATACATGTTTTCATACAGAAAATTTAAAGAATGATGGGCAGAAATAAGTAAATTTGTATAAATCGATGTTATATGGGCGCTGCCAAAAAAATTGATCAACAAATTGCACATTATTTGGATCAATTGACTTCAAAACAAAAAGAAGCAGTACTTACTGTCGTAAAAACCTTTGCTGATACAGATAATGTTATGATGGAGACGCCCGAAGAATATTCTCCGGCATTCAAAGCAGAACTGGATAAGCGATATGCTGAATATAAAAGCGGTAAATCAAGAACGATTGACCCGATAGAGCGTAAGAAGCGAATTCAGAAAATATTAAGATTGAAATAATCTCCATTTATATTTTGGTTTTAGGTGTTTTTGCGGTACTTGCCATTAAAAATTCTCGTTTAATTTTTGAGTTTAAGTTGGTTTCTGTTGATCAATAATCATAGTTATTTATTTGTGTTAATTCAACAATAGGTTGGTGATTTTGAATTTGGGCGGAATCTGAAACGATAAATTTTAATCAAATTTTAAGCGAACTTAGTTGTGCATCAAAATTTTTTTATAATATTATAATGTCTTTTTGACTATAAACAAAATAACTATATCCCCCTTTAGTTATTCGTAATTAAGAGAATATTTTGTGTTTGTAAGAATTTGTGGAATTTTCTCTAAGGAGCCTGAAACTGAGATATTTGAAGTGGTGTAAACTCATCGATCATTCGGTATAGATATTTTGCGTCGCCTATTTATTAACCTCAAAATACAGCTTATGAAACTTAAAATCAGCTATTTGCTATTGATATTTGTTTTGTTTTCACCATTCTTTGCAAGATCAGACAAAAGTGGCAACACTGGCAGCAGTGCTTGTGATTCAGGTAAAAAAAACAGCGACTGTGGCACTGTTTGTCCAACAGGAAGCCGTAATGTTAAAATAACGCTTGGATTTGATGCGAGCAATGATCCATTAAGAGTCTGCCCAGTACCTGAGTTTAATAGCGACCCGGCGATATTTGGCGGAACCAACTCAGTTTCAGATTTAACTAGTTATTATTGTGTAGTTACTGTAAATGGGAATGTCTCACAGCAATGCGCAATAACAGGTTCGACTAGAAATTTAACCGCTCCTTTTGGAGGTGGAGAAAGAGCTATATCAGTTATAGCTCCAAATGACGTAGTCAGTACTTACAAGGTAGATTTTTATGAAAAATGCAATTCATGTAGAGGTGTCCCTGGAAGACCGTATTTCACTTTTACAGGTACACTTGGATCTACTCAAACATTTGCATTTGCTAACCTTCTTTATGCATATACGAATCCTTGTTGATAAAAAAATTAAATAATTTAATATGAAAAGAATCCTTATCAATACAACTATTGGGTAATCCCTAATGATTATTATAGTTGGACAGGTCGCGTTTAATAGCTGTCGAAAAACTTCAAATGATACAGTCAACGATTTAGCAAAAGACTTGCCTGAACCGAATCCTATTACATCATATTTTAATATGCTAAAGACCTCAACAGATGGAGCATTTGGTCTGAAATCATATTCAACCGCAAATCAAAACCCAAAATCAAATGTATTAACCTCCCAACTTGGCGGAATGTTTGCGGATAAGTATGGAAATACAATAAAAGGTGGAATCGTCACAATCGGTTCTTATCAATTAGAAGCGAATTCCCAGCACGGAAATCTCTACGGATTTGATAAGATTCAAGGCGATGAACTTTATGGAACAGTTGTTAAGTTCAAGCTAACCCTGCCTGTGTTGCCATTAAGTAACACAAGTTCAAGTGGTGGCTCTGGAACAGTGTTGTAAGCTCCCCCAAAAATAGTACGTTTTGAAAGTAGACTAAATAGTTAACTTTAAAACGTAAAATATGAAGAA
>JAIEQT010000046.1 GCA_019747455.1 Chitinophagaceae bacterium
GAGAGCCTGGATTCTACCGGTGGCTGGCCCTCTGCCTATCGTTTCAAGCGTTGCACTTATTCTATGAATTCAGGTTCTATTTGTGAGTTTGGTAGCGCTATTGATGGTTATTAATCCTTTTTATTTAATGTTGTGCTTGCACTTTCTATTTAATGCTGTTGCATTGATCCTGGGTGTATTAGATGGTGGTGTGTTAGTAGAGATTGAATTTATAGAATTCGATCCGATTGTTTTGTTTTATTCATTTTTAATACAAGTGTTTTTTCTATTATTGCTTTTGGGTTTTTATTTTTTATTTTTCAATAGTAAAAATCCTTTTAATGAAATTCATTTGAGTTCTAGCTGGGGAAGGTTTCTGCTTGTAATTCAGGTGTTATACCTTGCTTATAGTTTCTATTATGGTGTAAATATAGCGGGTAATCATGCAAGGATTGAAGGTTTTTCTATTTTAAATTATTTATTCATAATTTTGCAGGTCGACATTCTTTTTTTGATTGTCTCGGTTCTTTTGAAGTCCGAAAGACTTTTCTGGCTTAACTTATTTTTCTATCTGTTTTCTATGTTGTTGCGTGGTTGGATGGGTGGTTTTCTTATAGCCTTTATTTTGTATCTTTCTCGATTTTATCCACTTAGGATTTCTTTTAGATTAGGATTTTCATTATCTGTTATTTTTTTATTTTTATTGATATTTTTACCTGTTATGGTCGATGTAAAATGGCATATCCGATCAGGTGGTTCGATTTTTGACTTTATGAGTTTAATAAGTGACTCATTTTCATTGGATAAATATATTTACTCCTATGGTTATCTTGTTAACAGATTTCAGCATCTTGGTCATGTTGCATTGTTGCTTGAGAATTCTTCTTTTTTACATGAATTGTATAAGGATGGTGTTTTTTATGGTTATTCGTTGGATGGGTTGCCTCAGTATTATGCCTTGAAGCTTTTTGGTGTGGACGGAATATTGTTAAACTCATTTATGGTCGGGCATTTTTGGGGGGATGGGGCAACATGGAATACTAACCCAGGTCTAGCAGGTTGGTTTGCTATTCTTGGGGTTGAGGTATTATTCATGCTTATCTATATGTTTTTAATTGTTGCTGTTCCTTATTATTTTATTAGGAAATATGCCGGTAATTCATTGTTTTTAATAAGTGCTAGTTTTTCGGTTGTATTTCTTTTTCATGGTTGGTTTGGTGCTTACTTAAATTTCATTGTGTATTCAATGTTGTTTATATTGATTAAAAAGGTTCGTATATAGGTTTTTTATGCAGAGCGAAGTTAAGGTGACGATTTGTGTTATTACATATAATCAAAAAGATTATATTGCGCGTTGCTTGCGTAGTCTGGTTGATCAGGTTACAAATTTTAAATTCGAGATTATTGTTGGTGATGACTGTTCTTCAGATGGCACTCGCTTAATCATTGAGAAATTCAAAAATCAATATCCTGATATTATTTTCCCATTATTTCATGCGACCAATGGTGGTCCTGTAAAAAATATTATCGAAACTTATAAGCGTGCCAGAGGTGAGTATATTTGTCACATGGATGGGGATGATTATGCTCTGCCAGATAAATTGCAGAGACAGGTTGATGTCATGGATGCTAATCTTAATTGTATTATATGTGCGCATGATGTGGTGCTTGTCGATGAGGATGATAATTTAATTAAAAATGGATATATTTACAATCCGAAGGAAGTTTTGACAATTGATGATCTTTACAGAAAGCCATCTTCATTTGCCCACTCATCAAAAATGTTTAGGAATGTTTTTGATCATGGTTATTGGGATCGCTTGCCATTAGATACTCTTGATGTTGAACTTCATATCATGCAGGCAGAACATGGTGATGTTTTTTTTATTCGTGATGTTTTGGGCGCATACAGATTTGCAGTTGGAGTTACAAGGCATAACGGAAGGATCAATCCTGTAATCGTATCTGGCGTGAAAAGATTATATGGAAGAGCTTCAGATATGGGATTGAACTATAATAAAGAGTTAGCATTTGAGATGATGAGTTTTGCATACCAGTCGGCTGTTGTTGGCGATAGCATAGGTGTTGCTAAATATATGAAAGACTCAGTTGGTGTGCAGGTTATTTCAATTGTTCAGGTGGCAATGTATTTGTTATCTTTTTTCCCTAAGTTGTTTATTAGTTTCGTGAAGGTTCGCTCTAGGCTAAAAGGGTATTGAATTTAGATTGCTGCACCTCTGTTTTGCTTATGTATCTAAATATATTGTCGTTTATGTTTAGCGATGGCTATGTTTTGTATAAAAGGCATGTCGTGTTTCTCATGATCAATAGTGCACTAGTAATATATATTCAGAAAAATCCGTAATTTCCATTTTAATTTTTTGCGGCGTTGCCTTGTTTAACTTGAGGTTGGTTATGAATAAAATTTTAATGGTAGATACGACTTTTCCTATAAATACAAGAACGGAGCGTTTTAGGGAGTCGCTGCAAAAAAAATATAATGTGTTTGTTTGTGCTTGGTCTAGAGATAAGGTGGTTGAGCATGTCGATTTATTTAATTATTTTATCTATAGTTCTCATATTGGATATGGCAATCAGTTAAAAAAATTAATTCATCTTCCATTTTTTTTCTTTTTCTTGCTGAGAGTTTCCATTAGAGTTCGACCTAGTGTGATATTTGCTAGTCATTGGGATTCTCTGATTTGTTCGACTTTAATTAAGTTGTTGTTTGGGGGGCGGATTAAGATTGTTTATGATTGTCTGGATATGCCTACTATAGGTAATGGGTTTCTGCATAAGTTATTAGTTTGGATCGAGCATTTATGTTTGAGGTTTACTGATTTAACCATTTTTGCTTCTCGTCATTTTAAGGATCTTTATCCAGAATATTTGAAATGTATCATTTTTGAAAACTATCCATCAAAAAGTGTCTGGGCTAGCCAAGTTGTTGTTCCTTCATGGTTTGATAGTCGAAATTTTGAATTATATAAATGTGAACGTAATATATCCTGGATTGGCGTTGTCAGATATCTTGATATTTTAGAAAATATTCTGGAGGCTATCTTAAATACGGATTACATGTTTTGTGTTTTCGGTGATGGACCTGATTTAAACGCCTTGAAGGAAATAGTTAAAAATAAGAATCTTGATAATCAGGTTGTTTTTTTTGGTCGATATTCTTCTTCGGATTTGAAGTTTATTTATAGTATTTCCGATTTGGTTTGGGCTGCCTATCCTACAAAAGATTTTAACGCTATTTATGCTATTTCAAATAAATATTTTGAATGTTCGTATTTTAATAAGGTTCCGATAATATCTAAAGGTACAAAGATGGCTGATGCTTTACATGAAAGCCCGAATGTTATCTTGTTGGATGAATATTCTGTTGAGGATATTAAAAGTAAAATTCTTTCATTTAAAGTTTCTGGTAATTTCCAAAAATATGAACCGGATGTGACATGGGAAGAGAGAGAGGACGAGTTGCTTTCTTATATGCAGGATAATCTATGCATCTAATATCTATAATTACTCCTCTTTATAATAGTTCGGATTACCTTGAAACGGCTATCCAATCAGTTATTTCCCAAACGTATCGTAACTGGGAAATGATTATCGTGGATGATTGCTCTAAGGACGATTCATTAGAGAAAGCTCAGCGTTATGCGGCACTAGATGCACGAATTAAAGTGCTCCAACTTGCGAAAAACTCTGGTGCTGCGGCAGCCCGTAATGCAGCAATTGAAATATCTAAGGGGCGCTTTATTGCTTTTTTGGATAGTGATGATTTATGGGAATTTAATAAGTTAGAACGCCAGATTCAATATATGCTTATTAATGATGTAGATTTTTCTTACACAGCTTATGAAAAAATTGACGAGAACGGTAAGGCTTTTAGTGTTATGGGTGTGCCCCAGATAGTTTCTTATGTCGACTTGCTAAAAACCAATTGCATTGGCTGCTTGACAGCCATTTACGATACCAAAAAAATTGGTAAGGTATATATGCCTATAAATACCAAGAGAGAAGATTGTGCGACCTGGTTGGCAATATTAAAAAAAATTGATTATGCCTATGGTATGAATGAAGTGCTTGCTCAATATAGAGTCTATGACAGCCAAACGTCTTCTAAAAAGGCAAAAATGGCCAAAGAAAACTGGCGGCTTTATCGAGATGTTGAAAAGCTGGGGTTATTGAAATCGGTTTATTATTTTTCGCATTATGCTATTCGTGGTGTATTACGTACGAAGTTCCCGCGTTTAGCCCGTTTGATCAGGGTTCTTAACTAACGTTGTTATTTTGGTCAGCGGTGGAGTTAATTATATTCATTCGCACATCTTGATTGAATTTGTATCAACAGGTTTTTATTACTTTGTTGATTGATCTGTACTCCTTCGTCCGTTTTTTGCAGTATATGTAGTCCACTATCCGTAAGTCTTTTGAATTTTAGGCATGTAATCAGTGTGATACCAATTTGTTGCAGTAAGAATTAATTTTTGCTTAATCGACATAGTGTTAATTGTGATGGCCGCATGGTGATGGGGTTAAGCGTGATATTCCCGCTGTGATATTACGATAACGGCGCACATAGCAGTCAGGTTTGCTGCTGGTTTTGGCTGATGCCTGGCGTTGGCAGAAGAATAATCCCAATGGTTACGGGAGTTAACAAATTATGAATACTGTTTTGCTGACAGGCTCTACTGGCTTTGTCGGCTCAGCTTTGCTTGCTGAACTTAAAAAGTTACCTGAATTTCGGGTTATTGCTGCGGTTCGTTCTGCCGTTTCGCCTGCTTCTGATGATGTTGTTGTGGTTGGTAATATTGACGGCACTACGGATTATTCGGCTGCACTTAACGGTGTTGATGTGGTGGTTCACGCAGCCGCGCGTGCGCATGTTATGCGTGATGAAGTAGCCGACACGCTGGCAGAGTTTCGTAAAGTCAATGTGGACGGCACGCTGAACCTTGCTAGGCAGGCTGCTGCTGCGGGTGTTAAGCGGTTTGTTTTTATCAGCAGTATTGGTGTGCATGGGCTTAATTCATCACGGCCCTTTACAGAAACAGATTCCGAAGCACCGCATGATGCTTATGCAATTTCTAAGTACGAAGCGGAGCAAGGTTTACGGAAGTTAGCTACTGAAACAGGTTTGGAGGTGGTTATTATCCGCCCGCCTCTGGTTTACGGAGGGGCTGCTCCAGGTAATTTTAGGAGTTTGATTAATCTGGCGAGTAAGCCGATTCCTTTGCCCTTCGCCTCTGTGAATAACAAGCGCAGTATGGTGTATGTGGGTAATTTGGTGGATTTGATCGTTCGCTGTATTCATCACCCCAGTGCTGCCAATGAAACGGTTTTGGTGTCGGACGGTGACGATGTGTCGCTACGTTCGTTATTAACCATGATGCGTTCGGCGATGGGGCGTTCTGCTCGTTTGGTTCCGGTGCCGGTGGGGTTGTTTAAGCTGGCTGGTGCGTTAACGGGTAAGCGCGGTATGGTTGACCGGTTAGTGGGTGATTTGCAGGTGGATTCATCGAAGGCTCGTTCTCTGTTGGGGTGGGTTCCTCCTTACACGGTTGAGCAGGGCATTGCAGCGACTGTGGCCGATTTTATGAGCAAGGATAAATAACGTGTTACGCATTTTTGATTTTACCTTTGCCTTGTTAGGGCTGATTTTTGCTTTCCCGGTGTTGCTGGCTATTTATGTGCTTGGTCTTTTCGATACCGGCTCGCCGTTGTTTCGTCAGGAGCGAGTAGGGCGACACCAGAAGCCATTCGTGTTGGTTAAGTTTCGTACGATGAAGATCGATACCGCGTCGGTAGCCAGTCATTTGGCGTCCAGTGCATCGATTATCCGCATGGGTGCCTTCCTGCGTAAAACCAAGCTCGATGAGTTGCCACAGCTGTGGAATGTGCTCAAAGGCGAAATGAGTCTGGTCGGCCCCCGCCCAGGGCTGTTTAATCAACAGGAGTTAACGACTGAGCGTGCTCAGCGTGGTGTGTTCGATGTGCGCCCGGGTATCACCGGGTTGGCACAGCTTAGCGATATTGATATGTCGACGCCAAAACTGTTGGCCGAAACCGATCAGCGTATGATTCGTGAGCTTACCCTGGCTCATTATTTTAAATATATCCTGATGACGGTGCTTGGTAAGGGCGCGGGTGATCGTGTACGCCCGTCTTAGCCAGCAGCAGCGGTGTGTGCGGGAATCAGTTATTGCCACGCAGTAAGGTATGTGAAGGATTGAGAGGTTGTGATGTTAAGGACTGCAGATCGCCTGCGTGAGCGTTTGATCCGTTTGCCACGGCGTTCGAAGCGTGTGCTGCAGGTCATAGTCGATGTACTGTTGCTTTGGTGTGCGCTGTGGCTGGCGTTTATCGTGCGCTTGGGTGATTTCAAAGCAGTTGATCCTTTAGGCCATCACGCCTGGATCTTTGTAATTGTGCCCTTGATCTCAGTGCCCATTTTCATCCGCATGGGCATGTATCGCGCGGTGATGCGCTTTTTCGGTAACGATGCGCTCAAGAGCATTTTCAAGGCGATTTCCCTCTCGGCGTTGATCTTAGCATTGACGATCTATTGGTATCGCGACGCGCCTGCGCAGATTCCACGTTCGATGGTGCTGAATTTCTGGTGGCTTAGCCTGACATTGATTGGCGGGCTGCGCTTGCTGATGCGTCAGTACTTTATGGGTAACTGGTATTCGGCTAGGCATTCCCCTCTTCTTGCGGGTGACCGTGGTTGTCCCCGTGTTGCGATTTATGGGGCTGGTGCGGCGGGCAATCAGTTACTGGCCGCGCTGCGTTTGGGGCGTTCACTGGCGCCCGTGGCCTTTATTGATGATGATTCAACCATCGCCAACCGCGTGATTGCCGGGTTGCGGGTTTACAAGCCTAAGCACATCGAGCAAATGATCAGAGAAACCGACGCCCAAGAAATTTTACTTGCGTTGCCCTCTGTCTCTCGCGCGCGTCGTCGCGAGATTCTTGAACTGCTTGACCCGTTTGGGCTTCATGTACGCAGTGTGCCGAGCTTTATGGATTTGGCCAGCGGCCGGGTTAATGTCGACGACGTGCAGGAAGTGGATATTTCCGATCTTCTCGGGCGTGATGCGGTGCCGCCTCGGCAGGATTTGTTCGAGCGTTGCATCAAAAATCAGGTGGTTCTGGTTACCGGTGCTGGTGGCTCTATTGGGTCGGAGTTATGTCGGCAGATCTTGGTGAGCGGTGCTCGTACGTTGCTGCTGTTCGAGCACAGCGAGTTCAATCTCTACAGTATCCATGCTGAATTGCAGCAGCGCATCATACGGGAGTCGCTGCCGATCCAGCTAGTTCCTATTCTCGGATCTATTCGTAACTTCGAGCGTTTGTTCGATATCCTGAAAACTTGGCGCGTCGGCACCGTTTATCATGCCGCTGCATATAAACATGTTCCCATGGTGGAACATAACGTTGCTGAGGGTGTGCTTAATAATTTGGTTGGTACGCTTAATACTGCCCAGGCATCGATAAAAGCGGGTGTTGCTAATTTCGTGTTGATCTCGACCGATAAAGCAGTACGGCCAACTAACGTGATGGGCAGTACCAAGCGCCTGGCGGAGATGGTTCTGCAGGCATTGAGTCTGGAGGCTGCGCCACTGCTTTTTGGTCGGGATCAAGGTGTACATCAAGTTAATAAAACACGCTTTACCATGGTTCGCTTCGGTAATGTTCTGGGCTCTTCCGGATCGGTTATTCCGTTATTCAGAGAGCAGATAAAGCACGGTGGCCCGGTTACGGTTACACATCCCAATATCACCCGTTACTTCATGACCATTCCTGAGGCTGCGCAACTCGTCATTCAGGCTGGTTCGTTAGGGCAGGGTGGTGATGTTTTCGTGCTGGACATGGGGCAGCCGGTGAAGATCGCTGATCTTGCGGAGAAGATGATTCGTCTTTCGGGTTTGTCGGTTCGCGATGAGCGAAACCCCCACGGCGATATCGCCATAGAGTTCACCGGCCTTCGTCCTGGCGAGAAGCTTTATGAGGAGTTGTTGATCGGCGATAACGTCAGCCCAACCGAGCATCCCATGATCATGCGTGCCAACGAAGAGCATTTGCCGTGGGAGCGGTTCAAGGAGGTGCTGACGGATTTGCTGGCTGCAGTTGAGCGGGATGATTACGAGCGCGTGCGTCAGTTACTGCGCGAGGCGGTGAGTGGCTACAAGCCTGATGGTGAGATTGTCGATTGGATCTATCAGCAGCGCAGGATTGACCCCAAGTAGTTCTTTCGAGCCTGTGTGACGGTGCGTGT
>JAIEQT010000047.1 GCA_019747455.1 Chitinophagaceae bacterium
AAATAAGCTGGATATCTTCCTTTGTAAGATCCTTGATACCAAGTAGGTGTTTGGCTTGCAGTTCCATTAAAGATCAAAGATAATAGTTTACAGTAATATCACTTCGTCTTTTTCCTCTCGCCCCTTCCAATGTACTTTTACCTTATCGGAAAAGATAGTATCAATAGCTTTACCCGCAAAATCGGGCTGTATGGGCAGTTCTCTGCTAAATCTACGGTCAATCAATACACAGAGCGATACCTTTTTGGGTCGGCCGAAATCCAAGAGGGCATCCAATGCCGCTCGAATAGTTCGCCCGGTATACAAAACATCATCAATCAACACTACTTTTTTATTTTCTATACTAAAAGGAATATCTGTAGCATTGGCAATATGTAACGATTTGCGGATATCATCTCGGTAAAAAGTGATATCTAACTTACCATATTGAATATGAATCGGATCTATAATTCGACCAAGCTCCAACACCACCCTATCGCTCAAATAAATACCACGCGGTTGCAATCCGATGATCACGGTATCTTCCAAACCAGGGCTATTTTCCAGCACTTGGTGCGCTAATCGCTTTACCGTAAGCGCCATTTGATCAGCAGAGAGGATTGTTTTCAAAAAAGAAAATTTTAGATAAAAATAGGGCTTCTTCTTTACTTTGCAGCTCATGCTTTTTTTAGAAGAGATAGAATTGGTGCAATTCAGGAACTATACAAGCCAAAAAAATAGTTTCACAGAAAGAATTATAGGTATCTGTGGGGCCAATGGCACAGGCAAAACCAATCTTTTGGATGCCATTTATTACCTGAGTTTTTCTCGAAGCTATTTCTCCCGTACAGATGTCCAAAATGTACAACATGGCATGCAAGGAATGCGTATCGCCGGTAAGTATATGTTACAAAATGAAACCACTGCCGTTCAATGTATTCTTCGGGAAAATAATAAGAAAGAACTATGGGTTGAAGAAGAACAATATAAAAAAATATCCGACCATATAGGTAAGTTCCCCGCCGTAATGATAGCACCTGATGATATTAGTTTGATTACAGGCGGAAGTGAAGAAAGAAGAACTTTAATAGACACAATCCTCTCCCAAACAAATCCTATTTATTTAAAAAGTTTAATCAACTATAATAAAATATTGCAGCAACGCAATGCTTTTTTAAAACAATATGAGTATCCGCAAATACCCGACGAAAAACTACTGCAAGTATTCAATGAGCAATTAACACTCGAAGGCAATATCATCTACGAAATCAGAAAAAAATTCATGGATATTTATATCCCGCTGGTACAAAAATTTTATGAACAAATAGCCGGTTTACCTGAACGCATTTCATTAACTTATGAAAGTCAACTGCATGAAGAATCATTTAGTACTTTACTCAGTAAAAATTTGCAAAAAGACTTGGCACTACAAAGATCAAATACCGGTATTCATAAGGATGATATCAGTTTTACACTCTATGAATATCCTTTCAAAATGGAAGCTTCACAAGGACAACGAAAGAGTTTACTTTTTTCATTAAAGTTAGCTGAATGGGATTATTTAAAAATGATTAAAGGCTTCGCTCCTATTTTATTATTAGATGATGTATTTGAGAAATTAGATGCAAACCGAATGTTTCACTTATTGATGCAGGTTTGTAGTAAAGAAGGCGGACAAGTATTTATTACTGATACACATGCAGATCGATTATCTGCGCAATTAGCAGCTACCGGTACACCCTATCAATTGATTACATTAAGTTGATTAACTTTACAATATGAGTGAATTTCACATTAGCGATGCCTTAAAAGGATTTATAAACAAAAGCAACCTCCGTAATGGCATACGCGCCGTTCAAATTGAATCGGTATGGGAAGAATTGATGGGTAAAACAATTGCTAAATACACCGATAAAATTCAAATCATACAAGGAAAGTTATTTATTCATACCAATATTGGTCCACTTAAAAATGAACTTCAATTTCAAAAACCACAAATTATTGAACGTGTAAATGAAGCGTTCGGCGAAGTAGTAATTTCTGATGTAGTGATTCAGTAAATACGCTATAACCTATAACCTATAACCTATGCCCTGTAACCTATAACCTATTACCTACAAACTAAATAAACTAACCTTCCTCACCACCTGATCTCCCTTCATATAGTAAACAGTGGGTTTTACCCTGGCAGCAGTTTTTATAACAGTGGCATCACAACCCATAATAATCTTATCGGGTAATTGTGTGCGCAGTTTTTCAGCTTCTGCACATATGAAAATTATTTTTCCATTGGCTGTTTTTTCAGCATTGATGAGTTTATCTGCAAATGGTTTCCAGTTATCAACGTTGTTTGCATCTTGTACAAAAATTAATATATAATTATCAGGATAATCTAAGATATCTGCGGTAGCATCTTCGCCGGCAGCATTGTATAAAGTAAAATCATGGATGGCCGGTTTTAGTCCATTACCTTTCTTCACTAAAACATCTTTTCTGCTAATGAAAGTATACAGAGAGTCGTTAAAATCGACCGGGAAATGATCCTGATCAAAACTAATTTCCTTTCCGTCTTTTTTATATACAAATTGTAAAGAAAAACTATCTGCGATGGCGCCTTGGGGTAATTGCATTTGTTGCTTGATATTATTTCCTACCTTATAGGGCAAGCAATCGATCAAAGGCAAATAGCGTAATGTATACAATTGGGCAACAAAAGAAAAAATAACCGTAGACCCTAAAATCAGGATCACTCTCTTATGGTTGGTGGTTACGGTAGCTTGCTTATGCCATAAAACCAATATAATTATGAGAATAAGTAGGATAATATCTTTACCAAAAGACTGTGCGGCAGTTAAGGGTATACAATCTCCAAAGCAACCACAAGTTTTTATTTTACCTGAGAATAAAGCATAGCCTGTTAAAAATGTAAAGAATACAATCAATACTAGCAGTAACCGGCTGAATAATTTCATTTGCCAGCCAATAATAACGGCAACACCGGCAAGCACTTCAAATACATTCATAGCTACCGATAAAGGCAAAGAGAGATCATTCAAAAAAAGCATACCCCATACTTCAAAGAACTCTTGCATTTTATAGCTGAGTCCGATGGGATCATTTATTTTTATCAGTCCTGAAAAAATAAATAGTACCCCCACAACCCAACGAATTACTAATAACAATGATCTCATGACTGGTGTTTTCCTTCTGCAATTAAAATTAGTGCGAATGCTGCGTAATTAATAATATCCACATAATTAGCATCAATACCTTCTGAAATGAGCGTTTGTCCATCGTTCTGCAAAATTTGTTTGATCCTAAGCAGCTTCATCAAAATAAGATCAGCAAAACTTTCCTGACTCATATCGCGCCAAGCCTCTCCGTAATCGTGGTTTTTAGATAGCATGGTTTCTTTGGCGAAGTTGGCTTTTGCCACATAAAGAGATGCCGTAAGATCATACGTCAGCTCTTCCACTGTAGCTTCGGGTTGATCTAATTGTATCAACCCTATAACCGCGTAGTTGAGTATTCCTTTGAATTCGGAAGCTATATCGTCACCTACTTTTTGTGTTTTAATATCTTGAATAGTTCTGATACGGAGCGCTTTAATAAAAATTTGATCTACTACCGAAATCGTCCTTAACACCCTCCATGCGGTACCGTAGTCTTTTGTTTTTTTCAAAAAAATATCTTTACAAGTATTAACCGCTATGTCGTATTGTTGATTAGTATCTCCCATTTAATATCTTTGAATGGAACGCAATTTAATAAAAGCCTTCATGTTTACACTCAATTGTAATGGAAACTTATTAGTAGCGCATGAGCCCTTGGTAATGGGCATCATCAATGTTACGGCCGACTCGTTCTACGCCAATAGCAGGGAACAGCAAGTAGATGCGATAATAAAGAAAGCCGTTAATATGGTTGAGCAAGGTGCAGCTATTATTGATTTGGGAGCGCAAAGTACTAGGCCGGGTAGTACCATCATTAATTTTGAAACGGAGTTAAAAAGCCTGATACCTGTTATTACGGCAGTAAGAAAGGAGCTTCATCATATCCCTATTTCTGTTGACACGTATTATGCTGAAGTAGCAGCAGCCGCTATTGAATCGGGGGCTTCCCTTATTAATGATATTAGTGGGGGACGTTTTTTTCCTGATATACTACAGGTTGCTGCACAAAAAAAAGTACCCTATATCTGTATGCATAGCCATGGATCAAGGGAAACCATGCACAAGAAAATAGCCGTACCAAATATTTCGGAAATGTTATTTCAATACTTTCAAGAAAGGATATTGGCTGCTGAGGAGGCGGGTGTTATAGATTTTATTATCGATCCCGGTTTTGGATTTGGGAAAACAACTGAGGATAATTTTCAAATCATTAAGGAGCTATCACACCTAACGATATTTCAGAAGCCAATATTGGTTGGTGTATCCCGCAAATCTTCTATTTATCAAACGCTAGGAACCACGGCAGATGAGGCTTTGAATGGAACAACCGTACTACATACAATCGCTCTTTTACAGGGGGCTTCCATTTTACGGGTACATGATGTAAGAGAAGCCGTTGAAGCCGTGAAACTTACGCAATTGCTTAAATAGTCAATGGTCAGTGGCCAATGGGATAAAACCCTAATGACTATTGACCACTGACCATTGACTATCGTCTATTGTCTATCTTCTATTGTCTATCTTCTATTGTCTATCTTCTATTGTCTATTTCTTCGGTGCTGCGGGTGTAGATGGTGCTGGTGTAGGAGCTGTTACATCTAACACTTCAATTTCAAAAATAAGTGGTGAATAAGCAGGTATTACCGGAGCACTTCCATTAGGACCATATCCTAACATAGCTGGTACAAAGATTTTACCTTTACCACCTTTATTAAAAAAACGAATCCCTTCACTCAAGCCGCTAATAATACCATTTGTACCTACTACAAAGGTTAAAGGCTGTGTATTCTGTGCTTTGGGCCCCATATTACCATCAAACTCTTTACCATCTAAGAAAGTACCTCTATACCGTAAAGAAACTTGCTTACCGGTATCTGCTTTTACAGCAGCATCTCCTGGCGTAACAATTTCAACGAACACGCCATTGGGCGACTCTTGCGTTTTATATCCCTTTTTAGCAATAAAATCTTTTAATTCTTTTACCTCTCTTTTCTTTTCAATTTCCATTTCTTTCTGATAATCCGCCATCATCAACTCTTGTGTAGCAAAAGTTTTTAGAAAGTCAACTTTCCCGTTGATCATTTCTTTGGCCTTAAAATCATTATTATAATCCAACATACCCATTTTCTTTAAGGTATCAATGCTCATAGCGAACTCCATTTTATCGCCAGGCGCACATTTATTGATCACTTCTAAGAAACTGTGTTTAGCCATACGAGAAGTATCAACTATCATATACACAGGCACTTTGCCATAAGAGCTGGTAAGGATGGAATCTTTTTTTGAAGGCAGCTTATACTCAATATTGAGTTTTACAAATTGACCTTGTTTTAAAGTTTCTTTACTATCTCCTTTTTTAATTTTATACAGGAAACCAGTAGGTGTTTTTTCATATTGATTACAGCTTGCAAACAATACAGTCGCTGCCACCAGCGGGGCGATAATTCTCCTCATTTTATTGTAGTTGTGTTTTATATGTTTTAATGATTTTTTTAAAATCCTGATAGGTTTCGTCGATGGATTTACTGCTTCGTCCGCCAGAAGCATTGGCATGGCCGCCCCCTTCAAAATGATTTCTTGCAAATGTATTAACATCGAAGTTACCCTTGCTTCTAAAACTCCATTTTCTTTCCTCATCTCTGTCGATTACCAAAGCACCAAGTTTTATGCCTTTAATGGTTAATAAATAATTAACTAATCCCTCTGTATCACCAGTTTTGATATCATATTGTTTCAAATCCTGCTTGGTAATATACATCATGGCGGTATTATATTCATAAGAAACTTCCATCCTATTCAACAATGCAAAGCCAATGAAGCGTAGCCTGCTCTCCAAAAAGTTATCATAAATATGCGCGTGTACTAAAGCATGATCAAAACCTGTTTCCTTTAGTCTGGCAACCATCCTATGAACAGAAGCAGTGGTAGAGGCAAATCGGAAAGAACCCGTATCGGTCATCACCCCGGTATATAAGCATTGGGCGACATCTTGATTTATAAGAGCCTCATTACCCGATTCTACAATAAAATCATAGATCATTTCGCAGGTTGAACTTTTGGCTGTATTACTGATACCAAATTGAAAAGATGGCGAATCGGGCTGCTCATGATGGTCGATCAGGATCTTAATAGCCGTGGCTTTGGCCAGATAGGAAGCAAGATGCTTGGTTCTATGGAAAATATTAAAATCCAAACAGAATATCCAATCTGCCTGTTCTACTATTTTAACCGCCTTTTCTTTACCTGCTTCGAAATTAAGTACCCTGTTTACACCGGGCATCCAATCTAAAAAATCGGCCCAATTGGTGGGTGATATTACAGTAACATCATGATCTAATTGTTTTAGGAAGTGGTATAAACCAAGTGCCGAGCCCATAGCATCTCCGTCGGGCTTTTGGTGCATTGTTATTACAACGCGCTTAGATTCGTTAAGGAGGGGATAAAATTGATCGATTGCTTGCATAAAGGCAGCAAATTTAGGGTTATTCACCTACCTTCGCGCCGAAATTTACTAAGTATGAGCAATAGAACATTCACAATGATTAAGCCTGATGCAACAGGGAAAGGGTATACAGGTGCTATTCTTGATCAAATTATCAAAGCAGGCTTTTCGGTAAAAGCTATGAAATGGACAAGGCTTACAGCTGAACAAGCCGGTTTATTTTATGATATTCACCGCGAACGCCCATTTTTCCAGGAATTAGTTGATTTTATGATCAGCGGGCCTATTGTAGCGGCAATTTTAGAAAAAGATAACGCTGTGGCTGATTTCAGAACGCTTATCGGCGCTACTAATCCTGCCAATGCAGCTGAGGGCACTATTCGCAAATTATATGCAGCCTCTGTTGGCGAAAATGCCGTTCATGGTAGTGATAGTGATGAAAATGCTATTATTGAAGCTGATTTCTTTTTCTCAAAACTAGAGAGATTCTAATTGGATTTATTTCTATAAGAATGCCCTTCATTTCGGAGGGCATTTTTTTATATACCCTAAAATACCGAGCCGGGATTTTTAAGTCTAGACCTTGTAGAACCTACTTTTCTGATCTTATTGAAACTGCCGCCGCTTCGCCCGGATCCTAGCGATACACCATTTAACCGAAAAGAAACGCCTATGCCTATGGTATAGAAAGTATCTTTTGTATAACCGCCTCTTTGTATAACCGTATTCGGGTAAGGCAAGCTGGGATCTAACTCATCTCCTCTAAACGTTAATCCAATGGTGGTAGTAGGATCCAACGATTCGTTAAGTATTATATTCTTATCGGGATATGTGTTTCCTACATCGTCCAAATAATCAGTGAATAATTTTCGGAAGGCTAACTCAACATATACATTAACATTTTCATTGATCGCATATTTAATTCCGGCGCCAAAAGGGATCTGAAAATTAAATAAATTATACTCTTTTCTCTCGGGGTAAGAAGGTAAGCCCTGGCCTTCTGTATGATACCCGCGTAAGAACCTTTTAACACCGTTTCTGTCGTAAGTCCAGGGATTCATATGCATTAACCCAAAACCTGCAAACACATAAGGGGAAAGGAAATAATCCTCACTATTCATGTTCAAAAAATCATACTGTATCGTAAAATTTGTTTCCCAAAGGGTTGTTTTAAAGTTTAAGTTTCGAGCTACCAAATCGGAACGGGTATTGAATCTATCATCTGCTTTGAGCGTCATGATTGAAAAATCAAATCGTCCCAGTATCTGATCGGTGATATTATAACTTAGGCCTAGATTGAAAAAAGGGGAAGATTGATCGATCAGTTTTGCCTTTTCCTTTAAATCCCCAAAATAAGTTGCCAAACCGGTAGAACCATGCACTCGTAGTGGATCTGACTGTCCCAAACCATGAATTGATAATTCCAGAAGACAAAACAGTATACAAAAGCGGAATCTATACATGTAAGGGTTTACTTAATCAAAAGATGAATAATCACGGTTTAATGTTGCCTGATATATTTACTTATAACGATAAAACTATATTTATTCTTGTATATAACAAGTTAAAAGAAAAGAAAAAGGGTATCTCCCGGTGTGTGTAAGCTCCCCATTTTTAGTACAGTTTAAAAGTAGAATATTTTCTTTTCATTCATTGATTTAGTTCTATCGGGT